>CAIRAF010000079.1 GCA_903876465.1 uncultured bacterium
GCCCATACGATGAGAGCACCACTAATACATATCCACATATTGACATTGTTGCACAATATAGTACAGTGTTTGGATATACAAGCCCATTGCCGCTTTGTGATGTTTTTGTAATTGCATATGCCGACCCAGTACAAACATTGAGTGGTGGCTGCAGCGGAACAAACAGCGCTTTTGGCGTAAACCTTTATGAGGCAAGCCTGAGTAGCCCCACAGGCGGTACTTTAGTAGCAGCCCCATTCGATGCACAAATGCCACGTTTATCAAGTTCATTAATAATATCAATCTTTTGCTGATTCAAAAATGTAACATGAACAATATTTGAAATACTATTGACCGGAGTATTGATCCTCACACTTGGAATTTCTTTCTTTAGAGAATCAATGAGCTTTTCTTTAAGTAAAGAAATTTTACTATTATTTGAAGCCCTATCAGCCAATGTTATCGAGGTTGCCTCTGCCAGAGCTACTATAGCTGGTAGGTTTTCAGTACCGCCACGGATATACGATTCTTGTCCTCCACCACAGATTTGTGTAGCTACACCTTTACCGCCTTTTAAATATAAGGCACTTACCCCCTTTACTCCGTACAACTTTGATCCATTGATAGTTATTGAATCAACACCGAGTTTATTCACATCAAAATCCATATAGACCGAAGCAGCTTCTCCATCAACGTGGAAATAAATAGGATTTTTTCCAGTACTCTGTCTTTGGCTATTTATCTTTTTAATAAGAGTAGAAATATCCTGAATTGGTTGAATGGTGCCAACTTCGTTATTTACATACATAACTGATACGATAGTCGTATCATCACGTATTGCAGCCTCTAAAGCCTTTATATCAACCGTACACGTGTTATCAGCTGGTATTCGAGAAACTGTGAATCCTTGCTTCTCCAAGAAACTAGCACTACTCTCAACTGCTGCATGCTCAATTGAAGAAATGACGATGTGACTACCAAATTTTTTATTAGTGAATGCTCTTCCTTTTATAGCCAGATTTTCTGACTCTGTACCACTACCAGTAAAAAATACTTCAGATGGAGAACAATTAAAAAACTTAGCCACTGTTGAACGTGATTCATCCAGAGCCTTTTTTGCTTCTACGCCGATCGAATGAACAGATGAAGGATTACCAAAAATATCACTGAAATAAGGCTGTATCTTTTTTACAATACGTTTATCAGTTGGTGTTGTGGCAGCATAGTCTACGTAAATGTGCTTCATATAATTTTATAGTTAGTATCCCCTTCGGCTACCAAGGCTTCAGTTAAACAAGCAAAAGCATTTCCATCACTTATAACACTACTCATTTTATCATAAGTTAATCCTGGTGTTTCTATCCGGATACCCTTTGTCAGATTAATATCTGGTCTCATCTTCTCTAATTCAAAAACAAATGGACTAACTGGTTCTATGCCACTCAAAAATATTGAATTCTGTTTGATATCTTTTGCTAGATTTGCACCATCTTCCTGTTTAATAAATGCCGTTAAAATCGAAATGTCACACTGGCTAATAGCACCAAAATCAATATGTGTAATTACATTTTTGGCACAAAGTTTTCGACATTCTTCAGCAAGTGCTAAAACATTCTTTTCAGTTTTGGCAAATAAATGAAGTTCCTTGATATTAAGTGGTGAAAGAAGCTTTGAAAGTGTAGAACCTGATTTTGTGGTTGCACCAATAATACCAATTGAAGTTGTAGTGGGATCTCTTGCCAAGAATATATTTTGTACTTTTTCGGCTAGTCCGTGCGCCAATAGATCTGTACCGTCAAAAACTTCCACACCAAATTTTTGGCTGAAATTATTCTTCTCAACTATTCCTGATAGCATTCCGCCAATACTTATCTTTTCTGCCCCCATTTTCTTAGCCAATTTAAAAGCTTGTCCGACACGAAAAGTTGCCCAAGATTTATTTCTTTGGAAATGCACAGGTAGCAACATTACACCAATGATATATCCTTCACCTTGTCCATCTTTTTTGAATTCAGAGACGATGTATGGAGATATGCACAAAATCAGATAATACTTCAAAAAAAGAGGTAATTTCTTCAAAAAAGGTATTTTTTCTTCTATGTCGCGGAAATCTCTAGGGTGGACAATCCAAACTACTTTTCTAGGCGTAATAGTCTTCATTTAAAGCTTATTATACCTTGTAGGCTGTATTCAGTATAGCTTGATTGGCGAATAACTTTTTACCTGTAGAAATTTTGGAAAAACCGGCATTTTTCAATAGATTTTCTTGCTCACTAAGTTTGAAAAACTGAACATTACCTGACGATGCATCCTTTTTCCTCATTTGACGACTGTAATAAAACATCTTGAGAGTTGGTTTAAGAATACTGACAACATGAACAATTGTTCTCAATACACCTATACGCTTTATTTCTTGAGCAATATGATGTGAATAAATATTAATAGGCTTATATCCTTCTAAAAGGTTGGTCATAATGATTTTTCCACCTGGCTTGAGAACACGATGCAACTCTTTACACACGAGTTCGCGCTGTATTTTTGGCAAAGCAAAAAGTGTATTTACACAACACACATAGTCAAAAAAAATATCCTGAAGTGGTATTTCATTCTTCAAATCATGAATGACTGTTTTGCCATTTGGAACTTTCTCTTTGAAGATCTGTAGCCCAACATCAGATGAATCCAGTCCATAAACTTCTGCGCCAGTTTTTGCTATCAAAACAGCCAAATTCCCTGTTCCAGCTCCTGCATCCAAAACTTTCATTCCTGATTGAAGGTTCATTTCCAACATAACGCTAGACAATAAGTCACGATAAGCATGGACAATATTCAGTATGTCATATGAACGAAAGTATTCATTCCAGAAGGCTGTGTCGGCTTTATGCTCATTCATATAGTAATTATATAGTATTTTACTCTGGTATAATAGAATGATGACAACCACAACTTTTATTCTTTTTATTATCATTTTCCTTTTACCATCAATTTATCAACGAAGTCGTTATGCACTTCAACCCGATCACTTCCTGAAGATTTCACTTCGTAAGAAAGTAAAACTTCAAATACATCACGCTCACTGGGGTTTGATCTATATTTTAATATCAAGCATGTGGCTCATTTTTGCTGATAAAAATATCTACATTATTCTTCTTGCGGCACTGGGTTGGGGCCTTCTCTTTGATGAAATCATTCCTCACCTCAAGATGCCTAGTAACGATCGCCTGCTCGAATTAGATGTCTATAAGAAATCAACAAAACCGACGATTATTTTGATCGGTATTGTCGCACTAATATTTTTTATTCTGTTTTTAGCATTTCGCTAATCCTTTCTTCCAATTGTTTATTTACTACCTCCGGAGTCATTTCTGGTGGAAAATCCATAACTTCACCTAGTGTGATAATAATCTTCTTTCTCTTTCCTTTTTCGCGAATCTCTTTATATGAAATTGGTAATACAGGGACTTGAGCGAGAGTGGCTAATGTTGCCGCACCAAGTTTAAATGGTCGAAGAACACCGGTTGTATTCATGCTTCCTTCAGGAAAAATAAATACATGAATATTTCCTCCCCTTTTTAATATTTTATGAGGAGTTTCCAAGTTCTTCTGGAGTCCTCTACCAGGTATGACAGTAAACACTCCAAAAAAATAGAAAATGACTGGAATAATTCCTGTAAACCACAAAATCCTCATGTGTAGAGCATTGAATCTTGTCACACCCATGAAATGGACGTTCAGACTGGTCCAATGCCTGTTTAGGCGAAGTAGAAAACTGTCATAGAATGTAATATGATTGGCAACTATAAGTGCCGGCTTACCTATTATAGGGACAAAACCTTCGGGATTTTTGAATTCTACAGTGAGAAAAAATATGTTAAAAAATCGAACGATTGGATAGACAAGATATTGAGAAATACGGTTCATAACAATAGAATAACACACCTTTAAGTCCTCTGATACTCCTATATTTTAAGTACAAAAAACCTCTTGACATTTAACCACACCACCTGCTATCATAGATGTCAAATAGAGGCGGAACAATCAAGTCACCTCTCAACACAAAAACGGATAGCTCATTGTCTTTATGAAAAACACAAATCGTTGGTTCAAACCGGCGCTCTTTTGCGCCATTGCAGTCATCACGGCCAGTTTGGTCGCATCGGAGAAAGCTGAGGGGCAAGGAATGGTCATCAACACCTATATGGGGTTGGGACCAGTCAATGCAACTCCCGCATTTGTCGGTGACGTCACCTACGCCCTGGCAAATGGCCTGTCCAGTTACCAAAGTTGGACGGAAATTCCAGATGGGACACCGGTGCTTGTGAGCTCAGTCTTCCAGACAGGAAGTAGCGGCCAGGGTATGTATGCTGCTTTTTCGGCCACCGACCCGGTGCCGTTTACACTAGCCTCGATCTACAGCACTCAAATTACTCCCTTCTTCAATTTCTCTGGGACACTTGGCGCTGACGGGGCCACATACACATTGTTCGGATACGGCAAGGCTGCTGACGGGACCATCTATACTACTGATAATCCAAACACTCCTGTCACTTCGGCCTACGCCATTGGTTATAGCTTTGGAATTAATATCAACGGATTAACTCCGGCACAAGCATTAATTAACTATTCCAAGTCTACACCATTTGACTTCCAGGTCACTTACACAGGAGATGGTGTGACGGCTTCGAGCACTGCACTTTTTGTATCAAGCGTTCCGGAACCGTCAGTATTCAGCTTGGCGGGCATCGGCGTCCTCGCACTGATCCTTTATCGGACCAAGAAAATGTTTCGGGCAACGACCTGATTCAGATCTCAATCGCAAAATTGCCCTCACTGGCTGAGGGCAATTTTTTATTGCTAGATACTTTAGCAAATTTATATACTAGATTTCATGAATCGTTGATTTAACACAGAGATTACCCTGTAGTCTGTATCCTGTATTACAATAATATTCACATGTTGTATTGTTAGTACACATTGCAGAGCTACTTCGTGCGTTTATTGGAATATTAACTTTATCTGTTGGAGAACAGAATGTTGCATTTGATGGCAGACTACATCCACCAGGATTACCTGTTATTGGCGGATTAACTGTAATAACTACCTGTAATATCTTCGGATTTGTACCTAATTTATAAGACAAAGTAAGGGTCTTTGTTCCAGCCGTTGAATACGTAACAAAAGTGCTACCGTTAGCTGTAACAGGTAACCCTAACGAGGTTACTGTGGATCCTGAATTTACTCCCCAATCTGTTATAACAGGAGTCGATGGAACAGAACCATCAGAAGCTGCAATCTGAATGTGCGTAGCCGAATTTACTGTCCATCTAATTGGAATCGTGACTGAACCACCTACACTAGGCAATGTATAAGTTACACTTGGAAGCCAACTGCCAGTACCACCACTTCCTATTCCAATATCTTGTGCTTGCAGAGTTAAGTCTGTAGTAATTCCGTTACATCCATTACATGTTGAAGTTGCAATTATAGTTCCATTAGTTAATGTTGGAGTGAACTGTAACCAGCCCATGATCTGACTACCCCAAGCGTAACCACTAAATAAACCTGCAATAGGATTATATGAAACTCCTTGTGAAGATAAGTTTGTACCAGTCAAACCAGTAACAGTCACATGATTTGCTCCAGAGAGATGAATCCAGCCATCCCAACCAGAGTTAACGATTGAATTAGAATTTGTTGTCGTAGATACGGTTGCAAGTGCTACAGCGACCCACACCTTCGTTCCCAGTCCAGATGACACGTCATTCCATGTTGCGCCGGCATCTTTGGAGAGATAAATATCACCACCTGCAGCTGAAGCAGCTATTGTACTTCCATCTGCAGAGTACTGAACTCCAAACCAGCTCTTTGATCCCAAGGCAGTTTGTGTTGTCCATGTCACACCACTATCTGCTGAAGTATATATATAATTGTTATATGCTGCCGCAGC
>CAIRAF010000080.1 GCA_903876465.1 uncultured bacterium
CTGCTGTGGAAGGTTCCCGCTAGTGCGCGCGTATTGCAGCCGTTGATAGAAAGAGCGTTACTTAGTCTTGTGCCAAACTGGGCGCACGAAAAACTAAATAATACTCGCAAAAATTGGGAAAATAAGGATGATATGATATGCTTCTTGCCATGAATCGCAATGAAATCAAAGGAATAGCCTCTCTTTTCTTAATTCTTCTATTAGCACTTTTGGGTACACATATCCTGCACCTTACTCCAAGAAATTTCGTTGCTGTAACCAGTCCAGTAGAAGACACTGATTTGACTTCGGAGAGCCAAAAGACTAACACTGCGGAATTACCATCAACTATTTCTGCCCCGAAGGTTAGTTATAAGGTATCAAGCTCAACCCCACAATTTGTTATCCTATCTTTTGATGGCTCAAAATCAGTTTCCTTTCTAGACGAAACTCTTGCTTTTGAGCAAAAAATACAAGCGGAGGGAAAACCTCTTCACTTTACCTATTTCGTTAATGCTGCATATTTCTTAACTCCTCAAAATGCAAAACTTTACCAAGCCCCTGGAGAACCAAGCGGGACTTCTATGATTGGTTTTGGTGATTCAACAAATGACGTAGCCTTGCGCGTTCAGGAATTCAACAAAGCTTTTTCTCTTGGCAATGAAATTGGTTCTCATTCAGTAGGACACTTCAATGGTTCTGGTTGGTCATTTGATCAATGGAAACAAGAATTTACTTCTTTTACTTCCCTAGTCAACAACGTTCAACAAAATAATCCCTCACAACACATTGACGCGCCATTATTCTTATCAAATATACATGGTTTCCGAGCACCAAATCTTGGAATAAATGACAACCTGTACAAAGCATTGAGTGGATCTGGATTCACCTATGATGGAAGCGATGTTAACTCCAGTGATGCGTGGCCTACCAAAGATACTTATGGCATCTGGCACATCCCACTTGGAACCATTTATCTTGGAACTGACAGGAGGCCGGTGATCGCTATGGATTACAGTATCTGGACACGCGAATCTCAAGCCAAAGAACAAGCGACTCAAGGATCTACCCTTTGGAATCAATATTACAACGAGGTTGAAAATGCTTATTTGAATTATTTCAATACGAACTACAATGGAAACCGTAGTCCTATCGTCATAGCTGACCATTTCTCGAAATGGAATGACGGAGTTTACTGGGAGGCTATGAAAGCTTTCGCGGAGAACGTTTGCGGTAAACCAAATGTTCAATGTGTAACCTTTAGTGATTTAGTGAATTATCTCAATAACTCAGGTGCCCCATCAAGACAATAGAGTTATACTGTATGCATGAGGACTTTTTTATATTTCATACTACTACTCGCAGTATGTATCACGGCTGTATATACCTATAGTTCCTGGTTACCTCCTGTAGTCGATTTCGTATTTCAAAAAAGCACACCAGCAACTGGTGTGCCCAATACTGATGCAAATAATCCAGATTACCAATTGTATGAGAAATATAAGTCAGATGGTAATTATTCGGAACCATTTGAACAATGTTATATGCAATGTGCAAAAAATGACTTTAGTGCCTTTGAGTTTTGTTCCACAGCTAATAAATGTGCTTCTCTCCAATAAACTAATTTTTAAGTGATAACATCATTCTTTCGATCGCAAGTTCAGAATCCACCATTCCCCTGTGTCCATCATGATAAACTTTTATCAAATCAGTTAAAAATCTATTTAATTCAATTTCAGACCAAGTTCCTCCAAATTTTTGAGTACTAATCATTGTTTTGATTTTCCAAAAGAGAACCCCGATAATGTTTTCAGCCTCCAAACCACCATCAACCGCTTCCCTATATAAAGTCCATGATTTCAAATCATTTCGTGAACTAACTGCATCTGCAAGTGCAAAAATATTAAATTCTCCATTATTTGAGAATCTTGAACCGAAAGATTTAACAGCTTCATCAGTTGAAACCACTTTTTCTGCAAATTTATCAACTGCTTTTTTCAGATCTGCATTTAGTTTTCCTTCCAATAAAATAAATGCATTTGTAGATTCATTCATTATTTGAATCAAATCCGGCAAACCATCTTTTGCATCAGCATTTTCTGTTACTCGATTTAAAAAAATGATGTATTTACTTGAAAATAACCCTTGTCCTCCAACGTTTTCATCGATAATAGAAGGTGACCAATTATCAGCTATCACTTCAACGTAGGTTGCATCAGGTTTCTTAGTACGAAGTGAATTAGCTAAAGATCGCGCCTTTTCCAAGGATTTATTTACATCTGAGCCATGAAAAACGTAAAGCATTTGTTTAGTATACAACCTACTTCAATTCACCCCAACTATCCCCTATTGCCGCCTGCGCGGTCAAAATAATTCCACTCGTATCTTTTGGGCCCATAACTTCCTGCATTATTTTTGTTATTTCCTTTGAAATTTCTTCAGCTTTATCTTCACGAATTTCACAAACCAATTCGTCATGTACTTGGAGTAGTAAATATGCAGTATCTTCCAACTTATTTTTTGTTAAGTATTCATCAATCTTTATCATTGCCAGCTTGATGACATCAGCTTCTGTACCTTGAATAGGTGCATTGATGGCCATACGCTCTGCAGCAGCACGAATAAATGGAAGTTTAGAATTTATACCTTCAAAGTAGCGACGACGACCATAGAAGGTTTCAGTATAACCACGCTCGGCAGTTTCAGCCTTCACATTATCTAGATATGAAGCAAGTGTAGAAAATGTTGAGAAGTAATCATTTAAGAAAGTCTGGGCTTCTTCACGAGTAGAGCCGAGATTTTGTTTGAGAGCATTCACACCCATACCATAAATGATTCCAAAATTAATAACCTTAGCTCTTCGTCTCATTTCTGATGTCACTTCCTTTGGATCTACTTTAAAAACCGAAGCAGCTACAGCTGTGTGAACATCCTCACCTTTTTTGAAAATATCTATAAGTTTTTGATCACCAGACATAAAAGCTGCAATACGTAATTCCATTTGAGAATAGTCGAGTGACACGAGTTTGAATCCTTTTTCTGGAATAAAAGCATAACGAATATTTTTACCTAGCTCAGTCTTAATAGGGATATTCTGCAAACCTGGATCCTGAGAAGCCATACGGCCTGTGGTTGAGCCAGATTGTATGAAATGTGTGTGCAAGCGATTTTCTTTATCCAGCAACGGCGGAATTGCGTCTATATATGTACCAAGAAGCTTTGCGATTTCACGGTATTCGAAAATGAAAGGCACTATAGGATGCATATCACGCATTTTCTCAAGTTCTGATTCTTTTGTGGAACGGGCGCCTCCAGCTGTTTTCTTGGCATTTTTTGCTTTCAGTCCCAATTTATCAAATAAAATTTCACCCAATTGTTTTGGCGAAGCAATATTGAATTCAACACCTGCCAATTCCCAGATTTTCTTTTCCAAATCCGCAAGAGTTGCATGATATTTCTTTGAAAGTTCACCCAACAGTTTCCTGTTTATCTTCACTCCCCTCTTTTCCATCTTGTGAACAACTGGAATCAAAGGTAATTCAATATCATCGTATATTTTTCTAACATTTCTTTTATCAAGTTCAGCAAAAATAATTTTGGTTGCCTCAGCAAATTTTTCTGTGTGTCCAAATGCATAAATATCATCGAGAGTTGGATTAGTTATATTTGAAGTAACAATCCATAGAGCCAGAGCTGTCTTCTCCAATTCAGCCGGATCTATTTCTTCAACCTTTTTGACCTGTTCAACACCATCAAATAACTCTGCTGGCTTGCCATTAATAGCTTTTTCCAACCGTGGCATTAGAGTCCTGAACTCCAATTCATTCCAAAAGTTTCTAATTTTCTCCATATCAACATCTTCTTTAAAGATTTTTCCCGGAATCACAAAGTCTATTGGTGCATCACGACGAATGACGGCCAACATCTTGCTGAATTCAGCTTCTTCTTTATTGTCTTTAAGTAACTGAATAAGGCGTGGACTCATGCCGGCCTTAACAAAAGCTTTTTCATTACCCTTCTCGAGTTCTTTATACATATTTTCAATAGTCCCAAAAGCTACAATGAGCGATGTCCCGCTTTTCTCACCAATTCCTCGTATGCCTGGAATATTATCTGAAGGATCGCCACGTAATCCCTTATAATCAGGAATTAATTTTGGCCCAAAACCAAAGCGCTCAATCACAGCCTCTTCGTCATACATGATAGTATCTTTTATTCCTTTTTTGAGTGTATAGACTTTGACGTCAGTACCATCAATAAGTTGCATAGTATCCATATCACCAGAGGCAATGATTACCTCCAACTTTTCACTTTCATTTTTATCTTGTAAATTTTGTATTTTTACCTGTTCGACGATTGTTCCAATAATATCATCAGCTTCAAATCCGGCCTTACTATAAATAGGAATATTAAGGGCCTTGAAAACGTCTTGTGAACGGTTAATCTGTGTAATCAAATCATCATCAGTTTTTTGACGACCAGCTTTGTACTCTTTATATATTTCATGACGATACGTTGGGCCTTTGAGATCGTAACAAGCGACAATATAGTCAGGTTTCAGATCTTCAATGATTTTAATAACCATAGTAGAAAGGCCATAAAGAGCCCCTGTTGGTTCACCTTTTGAAGTCGCAAAGTCAGGCAATGCATGATACGCGCGATGTAGAATAGCGTGAGAATCTAAGAGAATGAGTCTTTTCATTACTTAATTGTAACCTTATATGAACCATCAAGCGAATTAAAAGAAAGGTGCGCCTGTGGTTCAAATTCCTTTAAACTAACATTCTCTGGCCATTCAATTAGGATAAGATTATTCCTGTCAGATACAAGCTTTTCCCATTCAAGCACTTCCAATTCTTCCCTTCTTTCAAGTCTGTATGCGTCAATATGAATTAATCTTTTCCACGGAATTTCAATTCCAGATTCCTTATTAATTTTTTGACCAGGCTCATAAATTTTCATGATGACAAATGTCGGACTTGTTACATCTTCTTTCACACCAATTATTTTAGATACGAGTTTTGTAAATGCTGTTTTGCCAGCACCCAAATGTCCTGATAGACCAACAACTAAAGCCTCATCGTTATTTGCATAAGTATTTGAAATTGAAACCAACCAATTTTTGGCAATCTGCTCGGTTTCTTTGAGTGAATGTGAAGTAAAGGATTTCATGTTGAACTTTATAACTGTAATTGAATAGTAATGAAAACTTGATATATAAGCAAATAAAAACCACCCCATCCGAAAGGAAGGGGCGGCTCACTTATTCGGCACAATGCCGCTTAGTGATTTTGATACGGTCCAGATGGATGATCGCGCCGTTCGTGTAATTCGGTGCCCACCTGTTCGATATGCCAATTGTAGTGGCAGTAGCGATGATAAGTGTAGTCGTAATATTTTCCATTCACATCAGGATATGATGTCTGGACGACCACTCCTTGAGGAGCTGTAGTGGCAACACAGCCAACATTGACAGTCACGTCACCAAAGATTGCCTTGGTGACGGTACCGACAGTGTGAAGCGTTCCAGTGACAGGGTCTGTGACCCTCCACGTCAGGTTATCCTCAGTAACAGCGCCCGGATTCGGTATCGCTTTGCCGTACTGATCAACAGGTTGCGGACCAACTCGGGCGGCATGGTATGAATGATCGCGGTCATAAAAGACACAACCGCTGCACACAAACACCAAACCGACCAACGCCAACAAAACCAACGAATTTGAATTTTTCATAAGAACAACTTTCTCATTTATACACAAGCACCATGCCTATGTATAATATGGACAGTATTATACCAAATAATAGGATATTGTCAATACCACTTATTCCCCTTCATATAAAGGCTTATTTTTCTGCTATAATCAAGTGAAATAATCTTATGACTATTCAATTTGATGAAGACAAGCAAAAACAGCGCCTCGACTCTCTCCACCATCAAGAAGAAGAGGATCTTGTCCAGATACTATCTGCTAAATATGGCATCGAGTATGTAAATCTTGTAAATACACCAGTCAATACTGACGCCCTACGTCTTATCGATGAAAAAACAGCTCGAGAGTCCTTGGTTGCCGCCTATGCTCTAGTCAATAAAAAAGTTAAAGTCGCTGCACGCAATCCAACGGATCAAAAAATTGCCGACATTGTTGCCACCCTGACCACCAAAGGCTACCAGCCTGAAATGTATATTACTTCTACCCAAGGTCTTGAAAAAGCTTGGAAGATGTATAAAGATCTGTCTTTTGCTTATGAAAGCAGAGCCGGCTCTCTTGAAATATCTAGTGACGAAATATCTGCCATCATCAATGAAGCAAAAAGTTTGCCGACTGTTATTTCCATTCTCGAGAATACGATGTCAGCCAAGAAAAGTTATCGTGTGTCACGCATTCTAGAAACCATAGTCGCTGGAGCTCTCGCCACCAATGCTTCTGATATACACCTCGAACCAGAGGAAGGTTATGTCTTACTTCGATATCGTCTTGACGGTGTTCTACAAGAACTCATGCGCATAGATAATGAGACTTATGCCCTTATCTTGTCTCGCATCAAACTTATTTCAGGAATGAAACTCAATATCAAGAAAGACTCACAGGATGGCCGTTTCAGTATTCGACTTTCTGAAGGAGATATTGAAGTCCGTGTCTCAATATTGCCAGGAGCTTACAATGAATCCATCGTTATGCGTCTTCTTGATCCAAAATCTATCCGTGTTTCCCTCGATGATATGGGTATCAATCCAAAACTACTCAGTGTGCTGAATGAAGAAATCAATCGTCCTGACGGTATGATACTCACAACTGGCCCAACAGGTTCTGGTAAAACAACAACACTCTATGCATTTCTTCAGAAAGTTCATAATCCTGGAGTAAAAATAATTACTCTAGAAGACCCTATCGAATATCACATGCCTGGTATCGTACAGACTCAAGTGAATGAAAAGGGTTATACATTCTCTGAAGGTTTGCGCGCAGCAGTTCGCCAAGACCCAGACATTATCATGGTCGGTGAAATCCGTGATGGTGACACTGCCAACATTGCTATCAACTCAGCATTGACCGGTCACCTTGTTTTCTCAACGCTTCACACCAATGATGCTGCCGGCACATTCCCTCGTCTGATCGACCTTGGTGCCAATCCAACCATCATCCCTTCTGCTCTCCGTGTATCGATGGCACAACGCCTTGTTCGTCGTCTCTGTAAGGAATGTAAAAAAGAAGTTGTCCTCGAAGGACAAAATCAAAATGAAATCGAAACAACTGTGAATGGTATAGAAGATAAATCAGCTATTCCTGCCGATCGTTCAAAAATGTGGACGCCTGTTGGATGCGAAAAATGTAACCATACAGGCTATAAAGGCCGTATAGGTATATATGAAGCAATTTTGATGAATAAAACAGTTGAAGAAGCTGTGCAAAGAAGCTCTAGTGATCGTGAAATCTGGGATGCGGCAAAGGGTCAAGGAATTTTGACTATGAAACAAGATGGTGTGCTCAAGGTTTTGGCTGGTATTACTTCCCTAGAAGAACTAGAACGTGTCATTACTTTGACTGACTAAAGTAGACAACAAAAAAACCTCTTTATAAAGGAGGTCTTTTTGTTAAAACAGACAAAAATAAGCGCTGTCAATTGCTTTTTTCCTGTGCATAGCGCTAGGATAGAAAAAGCCCCGAGAACGTTCAAATCAAATATCGAACACAGAATTCTCTAAGCAAAATCTTGTCTCGTGATGAGTCAAGCGAGGTAGAGTCCCGAGGATAATTTCAGTACGCGAGGCCGAAGCCTCACAACCAACATGTCCTTAGCACTATACCCAAACCTGGGAAGGCCATTGCTTAGAGAATTATGGGTTCGAATGGATAATCATACCGTTACGGCCTGTCCAAACGATTATTTCAATAACACCATAAGACTAGCATATAACTATTTAAATGTCAAGTACCTCTCAAAACAACGTGCCAGACGAGAAAGAAGTAGGTTTTCTCGACCAAACCCTTCGACCTTCACGATGGGATGATTACATTGGTCAAAAGAACATTAAAGATAATCTTCATATTCTTCTAACGGCGGCAAAAGAGCGTGCTCACCCTCCAGAACACATTCTTTTCTATGGACCTCCAGGACTTGGCAAGACAACACTCGCACATTTGATCGCAAAAGAAAGTGGTGCACAAATGAAAGTTACATCTGGGCCTGCGATACTAAAGGTGGGTGATCTTGCTTCAGTTCTGACAAATCTGTCAGCTGGAGACATCCTTTTTATTGACGAAATACATAGACTCAACAAAGCAATCGAGGAAGTCCTCTACCCTGCTATGGAATCCGGGGTTCTCGATATTATCATAGGCAAAGGACCATCTGCAAGGACCATACAACTCGATTTGCCCGCCTTCACCTTGATAGCCGCAACTACAAGAATCGCCATGATTTCTAGCCCTCTACGTAGCCGTTTCTCTGGAGGAGTTTTCAAGCTTGAATTTTATTCTAATGAAGAGATTGGTGAGATAGTGAAGAGATCTGCGAAGATTTTAGATATTAAGATTCACGATGACGCTGTTAAGGAAATTGCCGTTCGTTCACGATTTACACCTCGTACTGCTAATTATCACTTAAAGAGATGTCGTGACTTTGCCCAAATTCACAAGACTGACCTCAATCGTGAGACTGTTGAGAAAGCTTTAACTATGCTTGGTGTTGATATACTTGGACTCACCGCTGCCGACCGTGAGATTCTAAAAGTCATTATTAATAAATTTGGAGGAGGACCAGTTGGTCTAAATACTATTGCTGCAGCCCTCTCTGAAGAGCAGGCTACTATAGAAGAAGTGTACGAACCATATTTGATACAGCTCGGTTTGCTTGAGCGAACGCCCAAAGGACGTATAGCTACTGATAAAGCTTACGAGCACCTAGGGGTTAAAGGTGCAGCGAAGTTGTTATAATTATTATTAATATAAAATTCCACTACCATGTCAGGTCACAACAAATTCTCAAAGATCAAACACATAAAAGCCAAGAATGACGCTCAAAAGAGTAAGAATTTTGGCAAACTGGTTCGTCTTATCACAGTTGAAGCCAAGAAAGCTCATGGTATCCTCACTTCCCCAGGACTTTCAGCAGCTATTGAAAAAGCTCGTGGCGAAAATATGCCTAACGATACTATTGATCGTGCAGTTAAAAAGGCTACAACAGACAATAGTGCCGATATGGAATCAATAATTTATGAGACATATGGTCCTGGTGGTATCGCAATTCTAGTTGAGGCGCTTACAGATAATAGAAATAAGGCTGCTCAAGAAATTAAGCACATCCTTTCACTTCACGGTTTTGAACTCGCTTCCCCAGGAAGTGCTTCGTGGGCATTCAAAAAGGAGGCTGGTAAGTGGACCGCAACAACTACCATGCCACTTGAAGATGCTGATATTGAGTTACTTACTACTCTTGTTGAACAATTGGAGGAAAATGATGAGGTGCAGGAGGTATTTACGAATGCGGAGTAGTTGGTCAAATAAAAAAGCGGTTGATGAGACCGCTGTTAGAGATTGTTGTGGCACATCTCCTAGTGCACGGATACCAATCAATGAGACCACCTCAAAAACAGATTGGTAACTACACGTGGCAGGATCAGGAAGCACCGGACCTACCCTCAATTATTCACTGATGTTGTAAACAACAGCTCCTCAGCGCAGAGATATTTCATCAAAACCTCTACTTCTAAAGCCTGCTATAATAGTACATAACTAATCACATGAAGTCAAGTAACTCAATAAAAATCCTCGGCATTGATCCTGGCTATGACCGCCTCGGTATAGCCATAATAGAAAAGTCAGCAAAAAAGAAAGATGCTGTGATATTTTCTGAATGTCTCACTACTTCATCTAAAGATTCTATCTACAAACGTTTTAAATATATTGGTGATGAAATAACTAAAATTATTGAAACTTATAAACCTGATGCTTTGGCTATTGAAACTCTATTCGTCAGTAATAACCAAAAGACAGCTATGCGCGTCTCTGAAGTGCGAGGAATCATTATTTATCAAGCACTTAAAATTGATGTTCCTGTATTCGAATATGCCCCAATGGAAATTAAGATGGCCATAACAAGTGATGGTTCAAGTGATAAGTCTAGAATAATGAAGATGATTCCCCTTCTTGTTGACCTCTCGAAAATATCAAAAAAGGCTTTAGACGATGAATATGACGCGATTGCAGTTGCTCTCACCCATTCAGCTCGCATAAGGATATAGAGATAAATTGTATTCAGAAAAGTTTTCCACAGTTGTAATAATTTGCAAAAATATAGCTGTTTTGCTACAAATGAGGACACGAAAGAAAAATACTCATTATATAAATCAAAAAACACAACGTGTATGGCAAGTAAAAAAGAAATAAAATCAAAGAAAGTCGCAGTAAAGAAAACCGGTAAAACCGCGCCAAAAGCTGTGGTGCAAGATATTGAAGAAAAGGACGATGATAGAAAACCGTTAAAAATTGACGTGGCTGATATCCTACCAGAAGCTGACGAAAAAATTGAAGACGAATCTACAACACTGAATCTTGAGGATGAAGAATCTGAAGATGGTCCAAGCTTAGATGCTGAGGATCTCAACCCTTTCGGAGACAAATGGGAAATATAAACAGTGCTATATTCGCTACGCTCATATATCGTCTGCGCTCTGATATCGTGTAAGCAAGCTTCCACATATCCTCGCTTGACGCTATAATATGCATCTGTGACTCATCGCCATTCTCCAAATAAGAAATACAAGAAACATATTCATAGAATAAAGGTCGTTCTAGCTGTTTCTTTTTCAGCACTATTTATATGTATTGGTCTCGGCGCTTTGTGGGTGGCTACCCTACACATGCCTGATCTCAATTCTTTTGAGACAAGAAAAGTTGTTGAATCAACAAAAATTTATGACCGCACAGGCAATGTGCTTCTTTATGATACTGGAGCTAACACAAAACGAACCATCATCGATCTTGCCAACATTTCCCCATATATACAAAAAGGAACTATCGCTATTGAGGATTCAAATTTCTATAACAACATCGGTATAGAACCAACTTCTATAATTCGCGCAATGATTGCTGACGTGGCCACTGGGAATTTCAGTCAAGGAGCATCGACCATCACGCAGCAAGTCATAAAGAATGCACTACTAACTCAAGATAAAAATATATCCAGAAAACTTGAGGAGTGGATCTTGGCTGTAAAATTGACTCGCATCATGACAAAGGACAAAATCCTTGAAGCTTATTTGAATGAATCACCTTATGGTGGAACTGTCTATGGTGTTGAGGAGGCAAGTCAAACATTCTTTGGTAAACCAGCAAAAGATGTAACTTTGGCAGAGGCAGCTTACATATCAGCTATACCCCAAGCTCCAACATATTATTCACCGTATGGAACACATACAAAAGACTTAGATGCTAGACAGAGACAAGTCCTTGGCCGTATGAAAGACCTCGGTATGATTACTGATGCTGAATATCAGGGCGCCCTCAAAGAAAAAGTGGTCTTCTTAGCCAAAAACTCCCAAAGTATTAGAGCGCCACACTTTGTTATGTTTGTGCTCGATTACTTAACTCAAAAATATGGTGAGGATGCTGTCACTGGTGGTGGTTTAAAAGTCATTACTTCCCTTGATTTTGATATGCAACAAAAAGCTGAGGACACTGTTGCACACTTTGCTTCAACTCTTCAAAATAATTTTAATGCAAGCAATACCGCTATAGTTGCAATAGATCCAAAAACTGGAGACATCTTAACCATGGTTGGTTCAAGAGATTATTTCGATAATTCTATTGACGGCAATTTCAATATTGCTCTTGCACAACGTCAGCCTGGATCAACATTCAAACCTTTTGTTTACGCAACTCTCTTCGAAAAAGGCTACACTCCTGACACCGTACTTTATGATGTACCAATGGAATTCTCATCTGAATGTACACCAGATAGTAAACCAAAAAATTCAAATGCTTCGTCATCAGTTTGTTATTCACCTGTTGAATACGATAATGTCTATCCAGGACCTACGACTATTAGAGATGCACTTCCACATTGGCTACAGAGCGAA
>CAIRAF010000081.1 GCA_903876465.1 uncultured bacterium
CTGGAGTTCAGACGTGTGCTCTTCCGATCTATGCCCGTGTATTTCAATGGACAATTCATCATTGGGACTTAACGGCGTAGCTGTTCCTATCTTAATTTTTATTTCCTCAGCCGTAACATCACCGATTGCTAGATTATATTTTTTCCTAATATAATTAGAAATTGCCTGGTCTATTTTGTCGCCACCAACCCTGGCCGATGCACAAGCAACAATACCACCTAAAGAAATAACCCCGACTTCTGATGTCCCCCCGCCTATATCAACCACCATATTACCCGCAGCAGCTGCAATAGGAATATCAGCACCAATTGCTGCGGCTACTGGTTCTTTAATAATATACGTTGCCTTAGCGCCTGCTTGCATTGTTGCATCGATTACTGCTCTTTGCTCAGTGGAAGTAACACCAGCCGGAACCGAAACCATAACCTCGGGTCTAAATAGCCTAATCCCACCAGCTGCTTTACACCAATATCAGCATTGGTCAACAAAGCTTCGGGGAAAGTTCGTGTGAGCGCTTCCGGTCTTACCACTGGAAGCGTTTTTTATATTGATATATTCGTAAAAGCTCATGTGATATAATTTAGCAATGAAACCTCTTTCTTTTGAAGGTCGTGAACCTGTATCAAATCCTACAGAAGAATTATCACGCGTTCGTGGTATGGCAGCTGAACGGCATCTTGATGCACAAAAAAATAATGAACCATTAACAGAACATGAATCTTCTGCAGATGTGCTCAATCAATATGCTGGTACAAAGCCGAGTGAAGTACTTCATCCGGAATATGCTCTCAGAGATCATCAATCTACCGAGATAGTCCTGGCCCTTTCTCCGGAAACTCATGACAAACAGATGGAGGAACTTTTGGGTATTCTGGAACAACACGGTATACGCAATGCTTTGTCAGTTGTTGAGAAAATGAATAATCCTCACATTTACGATGATTTTCATCGTCTATTAGTCCAGTTCATTGCTGGTGGCCATTCAGTCTCTGGTTTGAAAGAAAGTGACCCACTTTGGAAGCCGCTTCATATGACACTTTTCGAAGTCTCACTACCAGAAGCTACTGAAGATGAAAAGAAAAAACAGTTGAGTGAACTCATTTCTAGCATGGAACAATTCTATGCCGGTATGCTTTCTATTACAGATGATTCGAAAAATCAGGGGTGGTTTACAGTTGAGATCGCAAATTCAAATGGCAGTGACGAGTTTATTTTTTATGTTTCTGTACCACAAAATCGTAAAGGCTTATTGGAAAAGCAAATATTGGCACTTTTTCCGAATGCTCATGTGCATGAACATACTGATGATTATAATATTTTCAATTCCAAGGGAAGCTCTGTTGCTTCATATGCCAGTCTTGCTAAACACCCACTTTACCCACTCAAGTCATATGAAGATTTTGATGTCGATCCCCTGAATTCAATTTTAAATGCTTTTTCTAAAATAGATAAAGATGGTGAGGGGGCATCTATACAGTTTGTAATTGGTAAAAGGGAAGATGCTTATGCAAAAGAATGTAACAAAGCACTTGAAAGCGTTCGTAAAGGAAAAAAGGTCAGCGAAGCATTGAGTGAGATAGACCAATCGGTTGGTGGCATGATACTCAAAGATGCTTTAGGAATGTTCAAGGCTCAAGAAAAAATCGATAAAGAAAAAGAGGGAGAAATGAAGCGGGCTCAAGCTGTAGATCAAACGGCCATAGATCAATTTACTCGTAAACTGAAGAGTCCTTTCGTGGCAACAAATATTCGTATAGCTGCTTCTGCTGCAACACAAAGCGAAGCTCTGGAGATTTTGTCTGATATTGAATCCAGTTTCAATCAATTTGAAAGTGGTCATGGAAATAGATTGATTTGGAAAAAAGTTGAGCAAAAAAAGCTTACTGAAGCTCTCGAAGAATTTTCATTGCGTACCTTCAATCAAAAAGAAAAAATAATTTTAAATATAGAAGAAGCAACAACTTGTATTCATTTTCCAGCAAGTACAGTTCATCATGGAGCTCCACAATTGAAGCAGTCAGCAGCTGGAACAGCTCCTGCACCACTCGATTTACCAAAGTCAGGAACGCTTATTGGTGTAAATACTCATCGTGGACAAGAGACTGAAATTTATATTTCACCTGAAGACCGCATGCGCCATTTCTACGTTGTTGGACAGACCGGTACTGGTAAGACGACTTTATTGAAGAGTATGATTATTCAGGATATAGAAGCTGGAAAAGGAGTGTGCTTCATTGATCCACACGGTTCTGATGTTAATGACATCCTTGCGGCTATTCCAAAGCATAGATATGAAGATGTCATTTATTTTGATCCAGCCTCAACAGACAGACCGATGGCTCTCAATATGCTTGAGTACGATCCACGATTCCCAGAGCAGAAAACCTTTGTGGTCAATGAAATGTTCAGTATTTTCCAAAAACTTTATGGCGCAGTTCCAGAGTCAATGGGTCCAATGTTCGAACAATATTTCCGCAATGCGACCAACCTTGTCATTGAAGATCCAGAATCTGGTTCAACCCTCCTTGATGTCTCACGTGTCATGTCCAATAAAGCCTTCCGAGAATTAAAGATTTCAAAATGTAAAAATCCTGTTGTTGTTCAATTCTGGAAAGAGATTGCAGAAAAAGCTGGTGGTGAAGCTTCATTAGCAAATATAGTTCCATATATCACTTCAAAGTTTGATGTCTTTTTGGCTAACGAAATTATGCGACCTA
>CAIRAF010000082.1 GCA_903876465.1 uncultured bacterium
GTTGTGAGCTTGAGAAAACTGATTCAGAATTGGTAAATGGTAGATGCCCACTTCATCCTTTACAGGAATTAGAAATTATTGAAGAAGAAAACTATTTCTTTAAATTCAGCGCTTTTCAAGACAAGTTGACTGATCTTTATGATAAGAATCCTAAATTTGTCGTTCCTGATTTCCGTGTTAATGAAATAAAATCACTCGTATCAAGTGGATTGAAGGATTTTAGTATTTCACGATTGGCAAAGAAGATGCAGTGGGGCATACCTGTACCAGGAGATGAAAATCAAGTCATGTATGTTTGGTTTGATGCTTTGGTGGATTATATTTCAGCGATTGGTTGGCCTGATGATGAAGTTGCTGGTGTACAGGCCAAAGGTTCTTTTAAAAAGTGGTGGATAGAAACAGGTGGTGTCGTTCAATATTGTGGTAAAGATAATCTTCGCCAGCAAGCGGCAATGTGGCAGGCTATGCTAATGGCTGCAGGACTTCCTCCTTCAAAAACTGTTGTTGTCGACGGATTTATCACTGGTGATGGTGGTATAAAAATGTCCAAGTCACTTGGCAATACCGTTGATCCGTTAGATATTGTGAAAGAATATGGTACAGATGCATTGCGTTATTATATGGCCAGAGAATTGACGCCTTTTGAGGACGGTGCATTTACTATGGAAAAATTTAAAGAAGCTTATAATGCTAACCTAGCAAATGGTATCGGCAATCTCACCAGTCGAATTATGAAAATGGCAGAAGCTAATAATATTGCTCTTGATAAAAAACATTTTACAAAATTCCTTGATTCATCATCAAAAGATGACCTCGTTCAGGCTTATTTTACTGGAATAGAATCATACGATTTGAAGTCCTCTGCTGATGCTATTTGGAAGGAGATAGCACGAGTCGATCTTCTTATTCAAGAGAATCAGCCGTTTAAATTGGTTAAATCAGAAAAAGATGCCGACAGACAAAAGGGACTTGATGTGATTAAGTCTTGCCTGGAGGATTTGTACACAATTAGTTTGATGTTGAAACCATTTATGCCTGCTACTGCCGAAGCAATTCTTAAATGTTTATTTGATAACAAGACACCCAGTGCGCCTCTATTTATGAGGAAATAATTCTAATGTCAAAGACTGTCACTTACATCGACATTCACGGTCACGTAAATTTCCCCAATTTTGATGCTGATAGGGAAGCTGTAATTCAAAATGCTGAACGAGATGGTGTAGCCATGATCACTGTTGGAACAGATATGAATACTTCAACAAGCGCTGTTCAACTCGCAACATTGCATGAAAATATTTGGGCAACAGTCGGAGTACATCCAACAGATTCAAAAGAACCTGTCGATTTTGAGGCTCTTGAGCGACTGGCTGGTCATCCCAAGGTTGTTGCAATAGGTGAATGCGGATTGGATTATTTCCATTCAAAAATCGAGGAAATTTCAGGACAAAAAGATATTTTTGAAAAACATATTGTTTTGGCTCAAAAGGTTGGAAAGCCACTTATGTTGCACGTCAGAAACGGAAAGACTGCGGGGTCAACGAGTGAAATTGGAAATGCTTATCAAGATGCGTTAAAAATACTTAAAGAGTATCCAAATGTTAAGGCTAATTTTCATTTTTTCGCTGGAACTTTAGCAGATCTAAAAGATATTATTGCTCGGGGATATTCTGTTTCATTTACAGGTGTTATCACTTTCACGAGTGATTATGATGAATTGGTACGTTCGGCACCTCTTTCACAAATTATGTCTGAGACCGATTGCCCGTTCGTTCCACCAGCACCGTATCGCGGAAAGAGAAATGAACCAGTTTATGTAATTGAAACGATAAAATCTATAGCAAGAATTCGTAATGAAGCGGAAGGTATTGTTGCAGAAAAACTTTTAGATAATGCAAAAAAATTCTTCAAGCTCTAGTTTCCGATATATTTTAATTACTTTTGATAATTTTTTCATAATTTCTTTATCATAGTCCTATATTCTGAAGGGAACCTCCTTTATATGACCATTTATCAATATTCTTGCGGGAGGGGACTCTTTATGATACTCTCATGGTATTACAAATTAATCGTAGTTAGTCCCTTATTTTGCCTAATATAAACGCAAAAAAGGGTTCCGTAAGGTTCATTCCTTGTCGGATTACTGGCTACAAAACACTATGAGTGAAAGTACACACGCTGACAATATGTCAGTTTATGAGATAGGTTACTTGATTGTATCTTCTATTCCAGAGGAAAAGATTCCTGTGGAGGTTGAAGCAATAACCAAGATTATTAATGCTTCAAAAGCATCAATTATTGCTGAAGAAGCTCCACATCTTATCAAGCTTGCATATGAAATGCGCAAGAAGAATGTCGGAGGATCTTATGAGAAGTATAATGAGAGTTACTTTGGTTGGATCAAGTTCGAAGTCGGGTCGGACTCAATTGAAGACATCAAGAAAGCTGTCGAGACACTTCCTTCAGTACTTCGTATGTTGCTTACATCAACCGTGCGAGAGAATACCTACTTAGGTAAGCGCGCACCAGTTATTGCTGCAGAAATTGCTCTCAAAAAGGGTTCAGCAAATGAAAGATCAGAGGAATCAGCTTCTGTCGGAGCAAGTGAAATACGCGCAAGTAAGAAGGATGTCGCTCCAGCTTCTGTAGAAGAAATGGATAAGAGTATCGACGAAATGGTCAAAGAGGTCTAATATAATAAACATTATGTATCTCAACAAAGTATTTTTAATCGGTAATCTGACTCGTGATCCTGAGCTTAAAGCTCTGCCTTCAGGCACAAAGGTTTGTTCGTTCGGTGTCGCTACTAATCGTAATTTCAAAGATAAAGATGGTAATCGTCAGGAAGCTACTGAGTTCCACAACGTTGTTGTGTTCGGACGAGTAGCTGAACTCACTGCTCAGTATTTGAAAAAAGGTTCTCAAGCTTATGTAGAAGGACGTTTACAGACAAGAAGTTGGGAGCAAAACGGAGAAAAGAAATATCGTACTGAAGTTGTAGCAGAGACCGTGCAGTTTGGAAATCGTCCTGGTGCTAGTGCTGGTACATCCAATAGTTCTGCTCCATCAGCAGGAAATAAGGCTGAAAATCCAGGATCAGTAGAAACAGGTGAAAAGATAGAGTATCCAGCAGAAGAGATTAATCCAGACGACATACCATTCTAAATTATTTAACTAAATCATTACTATGAAGAAACAATGTTATTTTTCACAACATAATATAAAGTATATCGATTATAAGGACACAGAGATTTTGAAGAAATTCATCAATCCACACGGCCGCATGGTCGCTCGTAAGAGGACTGGCATCAGTGCTACATATCAACGTCAGTTAGCGAATGCTATCAAGAGAGCACGATTCCTCGGTCTATTACCTTATGTCGCGAACTAGTAGAAATATATCAGCAAAAGTAAAAAATCCCCTTGAGGGGATTTTTTGCAAATTATTTTGAGAATCCATTACCTATACGTTCACGATACTCACCAGTCTCGGTATTGATCTTGATGATATCACCTTCATTGACGAAAAGAGGAGCGCTGATGGTGGCACCAGTTTCAAGAGTGATAACTTTCTGACCACCTGTAGCTGTATCTCCCTTGATACCTGGAGGAGCTTCTGTGACTTTGAGTTCTGCAGTAATAGGCATCTTGAACCCCATTGGCTGTTCACGGAAAAGGAGTTGAGTAATAACCGTATTTGTCTTTAGAAATTTTGCCTGTGGGCCAGCTTGATCATCAGTGACTTTGAATCGTTTTGATGGATCATCAACTTCTGAAAACCACCACTCACCACGGCTATTGTAGAGATATTTCACTTCCTTGATATCGATTTCTGCTTCTTCAACTTTATCAGATACGTGGAATGAATACTCGGTGACTTTGCCTGTCATAAGGTTTTTGAGCTTTGTCGCATTGACTGGCTTACGCTGTTGTTTGCGGAAGACGTGTGAAGAAATCACTTCGTATGGCGCACCGTCCATGACGATATATTTTTTTTCGGTGATGTCGCTGTATTCAAGGAGACTCATGGGTATTTTGGTTATTTTGTAAGTAGGAGTAGTCTAGCCCATTGAGGAAGAAAAGGCAAAAGTTAGTAATGCAAATAAAAAAGCCGTCTTTTTAAGGGCGGCTGTGATAAAGTACTTTGATTATTTAATTGCTT
Organism: uncultured bacterium; assembly: GCA_903876465.1. Taxonomy (GTDB): domain Bacteria; phylum Patescibacteriota; class Minisyncoccia; order Phycocordibacterales; family PALSA-1337; genus C7867-002. The sequence goes on from CAIRAF010000082.1 coordinate 4,160, forward strand.
CGACGTGATGAAATCTTCCTCTTTCATTATCCCATTCTGATGGTGAGAAAGTATCATAACGAAGTCTGCAATAACCAACACTCTCTAGTATTTCAACAATTTTATTATCAAATTTCCTTTGGCATAAATCTTCGTATCCATGTGATGGATTCTCAATGAAGGATAATACGCCACCCGGTTTGAGTATCCGGCGGAATTCTTTAGTCAATGAAACTATGTCCTTTGGATATTTAAATCCAAAGCATACAGATATGGCATCAAACTCGTTTTCATTGAAAAAATGTAATCGTGTCTCGTTTGTGACTTGATTCAAATCACATTCAATTCGGTGTCTCTTGGGGAATGGATACCGTTTTAAGGATACTTGGCAATAGTCCAAGGCGATTACTTCTCTTCGCGGCTTTTCATGAAAGTAGCTCATGTGACCACACATGGCCTCCAATACTTTTCCAGAATATTTACTTAATCTTTTTCGGATTGTCTTGTGGACGTTGGGCCCACCGGCATATTCTGCTAGTTGAAATGCGCTCCTTGTCCATTTTTCCAATGGGTCAAGATCAACATGTTCTTTTACGCGGAGTTTTCTAAGACAATTAAGTATTTTGGGAATATCAGAGTGCTCAGGATCTTCCTTGAATGCCTTGTCTAGTTGTTGGGCTAATTGTAATGCTTGAGGCTTATCATCCATAAAGACACTATAATTAACCATCCACCAATTTTCTCTGATCCATTTTTCATGCTCATCACTACCTTGCGGTGCAGTTGTGATGTGAGGCAACCAGACATGCCTGTCCGGATAAACCGGTTTGCGTTCGACAAACTCGCTAACCACTTTAAATTTAATCATATGAACCTTATTCAGGGTTATTTTTGAAAAACGTTTATTTAATCACAGTTTAGTGATATTTAAATTTTAGTCAATAAAAACAAAACCCTACCTAAGGGCAGGGCATGTTTTAATTATTAGGTTTACTGTCTACAATTATTAAATCACCTTCAATTTCTCACGAATTTTGGTGAGGATTTCTTCGCGCACGGCGGTGTTTTCCTTTAGAAACTGACGTGTTGCATCATAACCACGACCGAGCTTCACTTCGCCATATGAATATGAAGATCCTGATTTACTCAAGAGCTCAAACTTCTCTCCAAGAGCGATAATTTCGCCTTCTTGAGAAATACCTTCGTTATACATGAGATCGAACTCTGTTTGGCGGAAGGGAGCAGCGACTTTATTCTTTACAACTTTTACGCGGACACGACCACCCATGATTTCTTCGCCTTTTTTAATCTGCGCGATGCGACGAATGTCGAGACGAACAGATGCATAGAACTTGAGAGCCTTACCACCCGGGGTAGTCTCTGGATTGCCGAACATCACACCAATCTGCATACGGATCTGGTTGATAAAGATGACGATAGTTTTACTTTTTGCCACAATGGCTGTGAGCTTACGAAGAGCCTGTGACATGAGACGAGCTTGAGCACCAACATGGTGAGCACCCATATCTCCCTCAATTTCTGCGCGAGGTGTGAGAGCTGCGACAGAGTCAATAACAACAACATCCATCTTGCCAGTACGTATAAGACTGTCGACTATTTCGAGAGCTTGTTCACCAGCATCTGGCTGTGAGATGAGAAGGTCATCAATCTTTACTCCAAGCCTCTTGGCATATTCTGGGTCCATGGCATGTTCTGCGTCGATATAGGCGCATACACCACCAAGTTTCTGGGCTTCTGCAACAACATGAAGAGCAAGAGTAGTCTTTCCTGATGATTCCGGACCAAATATCTCAATGATGCGTCCTCGGGGCATACCACCAATACCGAGAGCAGCATCAAGACCAAGAGAACCTGTTGGGACCGCGTTTACATTTACACGAGGCTTTTCACCAAGCTTCATGATGGATTCTTCACCGAACTTCATACGGATAGCATCGAGAGCATCAGAAATGCCGCCAGATGTTTGTTTAGCTTCTTTTTTTTGTGGCGCTGTGTATTTTTCAACAACAGAATCACTTTCACCCCCAGCTTCCGTTGAAGCAGGTTTTACTTTTTCTTCTTTCTTTTTTTTATTTAGAGCCATAATAATTCTTACTTAAATGATGATAATGCAGGCAGTGCCTCCATTCTATCACGAATCGATTTTAGTAAAGTATTGAATTTTAATAGAGTCCGTGTCTTTATTGATTGACCCCAACTAATTCCAACTGACTACTTGTTTCTCGTCCAAATTGATCATGTGCATCTAAGGTTAGTATATTTACCCCAGGAAATAGGGTCACCGTTTCTTTAAAATTACCTAATTCGTCAATAAAAACAGTCTTACCATTCAAGGATAGGGCATTGATGCGGTCTGCTCGACCAATGATAGTTACGGTCGTGGAAGCAACAGCAGAACCATTTATAGGCTGAAATATTTCTATTTTTGGACCATGAATATAATTTAGAGAACGAGAAAGAGCAAAAATGATTATAACCAAGGCAACCACAATTATTGCGGCAAGGCGGATGAAACGCAGGGTAGAGGTACGATTGAAGTTCATAGTCAAAGACTACAGCTAATCAGATAATCTTTCAATCATCTAATACGTAGGTTCTTCTGGTGTAGATAGAGTGGCTTCTGATTCCATACCAGCACCGACACCTCCAATGATCTCTCTAGGCTTTGATCCGTTGGCTGGACCGATGATGCCACGCTCTTCTAGCATGTCTATCAATTTGGCTGCACGAGAATATCCAATACCAAGTTTACGTTGTATATATGAAGTCGAGGCTTTTCCGGCAGAAACTACAGCTTCACGAGCGGGTTCATACATATCATCTTCTTCAAGAGAATCACTATCGAGATTCATGTCTCCACCAAAAGCTGTTGTCGAACCAGCTTCTGGGGCTGGTGCACCTAAATTAAGTTCGCTCATAATCTCGTCTTTGTATTGTTCGTGTAGGAATTTTACTACGCGTTTTACTTCAACTTCTGAAATAAAGGCTGATTGGAGACGAACAGGCTTTGACATTTCTCCGCCAAGATAAAGCATGTCACCAGCTCCAAGGAGTTTCTCAGCACCTGGTTGATCGAGGATGGTACGTGAGTCAATTTGTGATGCTACCTGTAGAGCGACGCGCGTAGGGACATTGGCTTTGATGAGTCCTGTGATGACATTCACACTTGGACGTTGAGTTGAGATGATGAGGTGGATACCGACAGCACGACTCATTTGAGCGAGTCTAACGATGCCTGATTCGAGTTCTCGAGGGTATGTAGACATGATGTCAGCCAATTCATCAATGACAACTACGATGTACGGCATAGTTTCAGGGAGTTTTGATGCAAGTTCAGTACGTGTTTCTTCGTCTGATTCATTTTTTAATTTATCCATTGCTGGAGCGAGTATGGTCTTGTGGTATGACTCAATATTTTGAACGGAGCTCTTCTCGAGAATGTCATAACGTCTTGCCATCTCTTTGCCGGCCCATTTGAGTGAGAGAATAGCTTTCTTTGGATCGGTAATGACAGGAGTTAAGAGGTGAGGAATTTTATTGTAAAGAGTAAGCTCAACACGCTTTGGGTCAATCATGATAAAGCGCAAATTTTCTGGTGAGTTGCGATAGAGGAGAGAGGTAATGAGGGCGTGGATAGTAACTGATTTTCCTGAGCCTGTGGCTCCAGCAATGAGGGCGTGAGGGGATTTTGCTAGGTTTGCGAATAGTGCTTTACCGCCAATGTCTTTACCAAGAGATATCATGAGAGGCTTTTCTGAACCCTGGAATTCAGATGAACCAAGAAGAGTACCTAGTCCAACTGTAGTCTTTGCTGTGTTTGGCACTTCTATACCAACGAGTGATTTTCCGGGGATTGGAGCTTCTATACGGATAGGGTGGGCAGCAAGAGCTAGAGCAAGATCATTGTTGAGTCCTACGATACGAGAAAGTTTGATACCCTCAGCAGGTTTCAAAGCATAACGAGTAACTGATGGTCCAATGGATATCTCATCCATTTCTACAGTGATACCAAAATTCTGAAGTGTACGTTTTATAATATTTGCAGTTGCTTTGATGTCACCTGTTTCTGGTTTACCACGATCCTTCTCAAGGAGAGAGAGTGGGGGAGCGACGAAGGGCTTCATAAGAGGTACTTGTACCGGTGCTGTAAATGTACTCTCAACATCTTCACCAAATTCATCCTTTTTATTTGGTTTCTTTTGTTTGACATCCGCTGACAACTTTTTTGCTTCTGTAACACTCTTTTGTAGTTCGGCATTGGCAAGTGCATTTTCTGCCAGTGCAGCATCAACATTGGCCTCCTCCTCTTCATCCATGTCTACATTCTCAACAGACTTCATCTTCACGCCGCCCACTTTTTCATATCTACGGAACCATTTCCAGAATTTTAGTTGATCAACTGTTACATGCATTTCAAATAATATAAATATTGAAATGATTACGAGTGCTACAAGGAGGACAGAGGTTGCCCAAACAGCGAGGATCTTTATAAGAGGAGTAGCGACTAAATATCCAAAGAAACCTGCGAGTCTAGATGTTTTGTCACCAAAAGTGATACCAATGATATGGATTATTCCTAAACCTGATAAAAAGAATATGGTGGCCCCAATACTTTTTGATACTCTAAATTTTTTCTCAAGTCCTTGTAGAAGCGTGATGCCAATCATGGTTGAAACTAGAGGTATGAGGAAGTAACCAATGCCAAAGAGGCGAGTGAATAGGAGATATCCATATAACCCAACTGGTCCAGCTTTATCAAATGAAGCTAGAAGTGATAGAAGTGTAATGAGAAAAGCGAGGATAGCCAAAATTGCTCGGACAGTCTCTTCTTTCATGTCATTCCAAAATTTCGCTTTGTGCATTATGTCGTCAGTTTCTTTTTTCTTGGCCATAAAGTAAGTAGTCTAATTAATATAAATATATGTAGTAATAATATCATATATTGAGTAAGCATATTTTCATAAGTGAATAAAGCTTGCACTATCCTACCTTTGTCCTATAATGGCTTATTATGGACAGCAATAATACACCTCTCGGACAAGGACCAATGGACTGGAAGTCCCTCGGGTTTTTTTCAAGTGAGGACTACCTTATTTATATTTTTAAAAAGACAGAAAAAATAACTTCTGCATTGTATTTGGTCTCAGGACTCCTCAAAGACGAGGAGCCAATGAAGTGGGAATTGCGTGATAAAGGCATGGATCTCTTGGGTTCGTCCTTTACAGCATCTAGTGCGGTGCCTGGGGACAAAAATTCAATAATTCAATCATTGTTTACTGCCGCTCTTGAAACCATATCACTATTGAATGTAGCCCATATATCAAACCTTGTTTCAGAGATGAATCATAGAATCCTGGTTCGTGAAATAGACAACATTGTTCGTCTACTCAAAGATAGGCTTACCGCTAATGCTGAAAGTGCGGGATATGTCCTTTCAGAACAATTCTTTAGGACACCGGATTTGTTTAGTTCTGGATTTGGGACAGGACAAAATTCTGTAATTGGAGACAGCGATATACGGCATAAAGGACAGAGCTATAAAGCAGGAAATACTGGCGTTTCTCAAGGACAGATAGTGGTTCAACAGAAGAAGTCTCAAAGACAAGAACAGATCACAACTATCCTTAAAGGACAGAGTAATTTGACCATAAAAGACTTCTCAAAAGTGATTAAGGACTGCAGTGAGAAAACTATACAAAGAGAGCTCCTCGAACTAGTTGAAAAGGGGGTTATAAAGAAGGAGGGGGAGAGGAGATGGAGCAGATACTCACTTAAGTAGAAACTATTGCTTTTTCGGTCAAAATAGCCTAATATAGCTTAGTTATCCACATTGCGCCTTTTTGGCGTATTTAGCCGTAATAAGCTATAATGGATAACGGACTTTGACAATTCCATAAGTTATTGAATCGTCCAAGTCTTTTTTGTTTGCCACAAACTCTTCTGTATATAGTGCCGATACATTGTATATGGGGGATGTGGAATAGTACGCTCGTCGACCATTTGTCTATTGAATAAATTTACAAGTGGACATAGCGTGCACAGTATTATCAAGATTATTATCAATGTATATCTCTTCCACAATTATTATTATCAGGAGGGGGTTACACAATTTATTAAGTTACAATATGAAAAAAATTCTTCTCGTTACAGGCGTTGCCGTTTTGGCTTTCGCTGCAGTCACATCAGCTGCTTTCTCAACTAACCTCACAGTTGGTTCAACAGGCACAGATGTTACAGCTCTCCAGACATGGCTCATTGCTCACAACTTCAGTATCCCAGCAGGTGCTACAGGATACTTTGGTTCACAGACAAAGGCCGCTCTCGCTTCTTACCAGACATCAGTTGGTCTTCCAGCTTTTGGTTTCTTCGGTCCTCTCACACAAGCTAAGTTGAATGGTGGCGCAGTAGGTTCTGTTGCTCCAACTTCATCAGCTTGCCCAGCAGGATACACATGTACAGCTATCCCTGGCACAACAGTTACTCCAGTTGTTGGATCAAACGGTACTATCACTACTCCAAACGTAGCTGGTACTCTTGCTTTCTCACTCTGGACAACTCCATCTGGCGTTACAGCTTACAAGGGTCAATCATATGACCTCGCAGGCTATAAGCTCCAGGCTGGTGCTTCAGACATGTCAGTTACAAGTCTTACTTTCGACTTCGACTCTCGTTTCTGGCTCTATGCTTCTTCTGTCATCGTCAAGGATGAGACAGGAAAGGTTATCGGTACAGTCACAGGTTTGAATGCAAGTAACTTTACTGAACTCACAGTCGGTAGTGATTACCGCCTCTCAGTTCCAGTATCTGGCTTCGTAGTTAAGGCTACACAGTCAAAGTATTTGACACTCAACGCAACATTCCTCCCAGTTCCACAGATCACTTCACCTTCAAGCAACTTGAACATCATTCAGGCTCAGGTTCGTTCAGTTGACGGAACAGGTGTTACTGACACTGAGACAGTTAACGGCGGAACAGGTACACGTGCATTCACTTATCAAGGTACAAGTGTTGGTCAGATCGTTGCTACAATCGATCCAAACTCACCAGCAACTGGCCTTGTTCAAGTTTCAACAGCTGCTCAGACTCAAAACATTGTTCTCGGTATTTATGACCTCAAGTCAGCAAATCAGCCAGGAACACTTCAGAGTTTCGCAGTTGCTATCAACGGTACAACAACAGTTCCATTTGCTAATGTTCAGATCCAGGTTGCTGGTTTGACATATTCAGCAAGTACATTGACTTCAACATTGGCAGCATTCACGAACCTCCAGGTTCCTTTGGCTGCTGATACTTATGTTCCAGTCAAGATCACTGCTACTGTTGTCCAAGACCTTAACTCATTCCTCGATGGAACAACTATCACCACAACAGCTTCATCAAGTGGTATTAGTGTCATCGATGCAAGTTATAACAACATCACAGTTAATCCATTCTCATTCAGTAGTGCTGCTCAGACATTCACATCTTCTGGTGTAACAATTGGAACTCTCCAAACTTCACCAGTCGTTGTTACTGCTAACAACAGTGCTTCAACAACAGCTGCGTTCACGTTCACTTATAGTTTGACGGCTGGAAACAACCCACTCTATATCAGTGCAACTTCAACTAACGCTCTTGTTACTGTAAGTTCAAACAACCCAGGTATCATCACTCTTACACAATTCAAGGACAACGATAGTACAAATGACGTTGCAAACGGATATTTCTACATCGCTCCAGGTTTGAGTAAGACATTCACAGCTACCTACCAATCAAAGGGTAATCCAGGTAGTGTCTCTGGTGCATTCCAGATTACAGGTTTGAGATATGGAACAGGTTACTCAGGTACATCTATCACAGGTACAAGTACACTTAGTGCTCCACAAATCGGTAACTCTCTTAACGCTCCAATCGCTTACTAAATCAATTTGGTTTAGCTAGCTTCCTCCCAACGGGTTACAATGTTGGAACAAAAACCGCCTCACAAGGGCGGTTTTTGTGTTGTTGATAAATAGTTTTGATACTTTTCGCACCAACTAATCGTGATACAATATATACATGAAAAATATACCTATTAAATACGCAATTGTTATTGTTGTCATTATCCTAATACTGCTAGGAATAATCATTTGGCAGACACAAAATAGGGGAGCAGTGTCAGAGATGTCTCCTGCCACGACTATCGTTCAACAGAGTACCCCAACTCCATCACAGAATCCTGTGATGAGTACTGTGACGAGTCCTGTTTCAGTTGTTAAGACGCCGAGTAAGGTGGTGCCGGCACCGGCACCAGGACAGAGCTATGTTGATTATATGACTCAACTTACAAACAATCGAAATAAATGTGCCAGCCTCGCCCAGAGTCAGTATAAACAACTCTACCCAAATCTTATTGGTTCTTCATTCACCAACTCTTTTAATCCGACTAATAATATGTGTTACTCACGTATAATAGGGAAAGCACAGCTAGCTTATGCGACTAGTACCACAGGTCATATATATTTCCGTAATGCGACAAATAATAGTCTATTGGCAGAATGTACTGATCCTACTGGCACGATGTATGCAGACAGTAACTGGGTCTGCACCAACCATGTAACTGGTAAAGTAATAAGTAAAGCAGAATTTGATGCCACAGTTTCAACAGATATAACACAATAATATAACTTATGAGAGATATATTAACAAAAACAATAATTGCCCTGACTATAGTAGCGGTAGCGCCAGTTGTTTTGTCTGTTAAAGCTCAAACCAATCAAACTGCATGTGTAAATATCTCATACGATCTATATTCTGGTTTGAGTGATTCTGGTAGTGATCATTCTGTTTCGAATCTTCAAACGTATCTCAAATCTCTAGGATATTTAGGCGCTGTACCAAATGGTCATTTTGGTCCAGCAACTTTTTCAGCGGTAAAAATATTCCAGACATTAAATAATGTGACTGCCTCAGGTCGTGTCGGTCCTTTGACTCGTGCATCTATAAGTCAGAAAACATGTGCGACTGGCACAGCTAATTCTTCTGGCTCTGTTAGTTCTTCTGGCACACCTGCTCAAGTCGTAAGTCAGCCAAATCAGCAAGTAACTCCTGCACCGACTCCTGTAGTCTCAAGTATGACCATAACTTCACCTGCAACTGGTCAGATTCTCTCTATTGGTAGTACCACTCTCATACAATGGAGTACGACGCCGGCAAATAGTTTCAATATTAGTCTTGAACAACCAGGGGGAGCTGGGGCTGGATTTATTTTTATGAATCAAATTCCTTCAAATGGAAATCAGTACGTTTGGAGTGTTGGAAAGATATTTTCTTCTCAGACGAATTCAAATCAAATAGTAGCACCGGGCACATATCGTATACGTATACAGAGTACTTCTTTTGGGGCATCTACCAATGATCAGGTGAGTGGATGGTTTACTATAATTGCGCAACAGTTCGCGGCCAACTCGGTCACACCCACATCTGCCATGGCTGATAATAATTCATCTGTCGTTCTCTACGGTACAGCTCTATCTTCTGCGGTCTCTATTTATTTTGATACTAACTATTCTGGTGTAAGAGCAAATAACACGTACGTTTCTCCTGATGGAACAGTTCTTGTGTTTACTATTCCAACAAATGTTTCTACAGGACCTCATACTTTGTATATAGATAATGGACAAAATGCCAATCCAATTACATTGCCTTTTACAGTGACATCAGTTAAATAAAATCATATGAAATCAATTTTAAAATCACTACAGTTATTGAAATACTCGCTGGGAGCAATTGTTCTTGGAATATTTGCTGTTTCAATATATGGGGTCACGGCATATGCGGCCTCAACTCCGACTCTCTCACTTATTAATAATACTTCAACGGTGACAATACGTGTCACTGGAGCAGATCCAAGTGCGACAGTGAAATTTTATTATCCAAATTCATCTGTCAATAATTCAAACGGCGCATCATATACTTCTATAGATATTGGTCAAACAGATTCGAGCGGTCTCTTTAACGTATCTGTTGCACCAAATTCATATGGATTGAGTGGTGGGGGATCGGTATATGTATCAGTTGATAATTTGAACTCTGCAACAGTTCTTTGGCCTGTATCTACAAATACATCTGGACAATCTGGAACACTCAGTCTTTCCCAACAAAACCTAACTATGGCTGTCGGACAAACAATGAGTATTTATGCCATGAACACTTCGAATACTATGAATGTCCAAGGAAATTCAAATCCTTCGATTGTCATGACATCATACCAAGCAGCTGATAATTCTCTAGTCATAAGTGCATTGAATACGGGATCTTCAACTGTTACTCTTTGTGCATCCACACTTGGTTGTAGTTCAGTGGCAGTATCAGTTCAATCACCAACTCAAACTATCAGTTTTAGTCAATCACCGGCTTATGTTGTTCTAGGACAACAGGCTTCTACGATCGCTATATATGGTCCTGGTTCTGGCTATTATGTATTGAATTCAAATCAAAATGCTGTAACAGCGACGATAAATGGTTCAAACCTCATACTACAGGGAATAACTACTGGACAGGTAAACTTGTCTGTTTGTTCAAGTGGTTGGATATGCGGACCTTTGGTTGTAAATATAGTTAGTTCAGGAACTGCTGTGCCAAATCAGGTTGTTGCTCCAGCTCCCATGTCATCTGATTTTAGTAAAGTTCCACAGCTCACTACGCTTACTATAAGTTCAAATGATGTGCTCGGTCAGTTTTTTGGCAATGGAAGTACTATAAATATTAACTTCGCTCTTAATCAGACTGTTAGTAATGTTCAAGTAAAAGTTGCTGGCCAACAGAGTGCTGTGGGTCAAGGGGGAACTGGTACATATGCTGCTGTGTATACGGCGACAGGAAATGAGACACTGCCTTTGCCAGTTGTTGTGTCTTATACCAACCCAAATGGTCTTGCTGGACAGATATATTTCTGGATTGGGAATTCCTCTACTTTACCGACCGCTCCAGTCTCTGCCAATATCTCATCGGGGAATTCTACAAGTAATTCATCTTTGATATTTACTCAACTTTTGAGCTTAGGTTCGACCGGTTCCCAGGTTAGAGCTTTACAACAGAAATTGAAAGACGATGCTGTATATAGTGGTCCTATAACTGGGACTTTTGGGGCTTTGACGGAAACTGCGGTTAAGAAATATCAATCGAAACACGGACTAAATCAACTGGGAATAGTCGGGCCGGCTACAAGAAATCTGTTAAATAAATAAGTTTGATACAATATCTTGTAAGTGCTAAAGTGTAAGTCATTATATGGAAACTATTTTAAACTATCTCTTCCAAGCGGTGACCGGAGGACTCTTTGCTTCAAGTATACTCGGCTTGGCTTCATCAATTCCAACAAGTACGACTCCTGTAAATCAAACTACTCGAATTCCTGCTCCAGTTGAATATCGATTGAATACTACACCACAATATTCTCTCATTAACCCTCTTATTTTTATTGATACTGATCAACGCCTTTTTACTGAATTTGATGGATTTGATAAACAAATAAGTTCATATGTTTCTGCAGCAGAAAAAAATAATCAGATCGACTCAGCATCAGTATATTTGCGCGACATGAATACAGGACACTGGACCGGTACGAATGAAAACGAGCTTTATGAACCAGGAAGTATGCTCAAGGTCGTAGTTCTAATAGCTTATGAACGTTACGCTATGGAACAATCGACTTTGACCAAGACAACAGTACAAGATGTTCTCTCACAACAATTATATTATCCAGGCCCCGATGAGGCAGGACAATATTATAAATCAGAAAATCCGACTTTAGCCCCAGGTACATATAGTGTACAAACACTTCTTGATCATATGATTATAGATTCTGATAATAGCGCCCTCATTGTTCTTGAAAAAAATATACAGAGTGAGTTTGATATTGTTTATAATGATTTCCGTTTACCTCCGAGTCCAACAGTTCAAGATGGGGATTTCATGACAGCGAAATCATACTCAGTTATTTTCCGTAGTCTCTTTAATGGTGGATACTTGAGTCGTAGCGGTTCTGAACAGGCCCTAGAACTGCTAAGTAAGACAACATTCAATGATGGAATAGTTGCTGGCGTTGCATCGTCAACTATAACTATTGCCCATAAGTTTGGTGAGAGAACTTATGCAACTGCTGGCGGTCTAGTTGAAGGACGCGAGCTTCATGATTGTGGAATTATTTATTATCCAGGACACCCTTATCTACTTTGTGTAATGACAAAAGGAGGAAGTACTTACCCGACTCTTTCTCGTATTGTATCTGATATATCAAAAATGGCTTTCAACTTTGTAGCAACTCAAGCACAAGGAAAATAATGGCTGTGGTATAATGATGTCATCATGGTTAATCCTTTTGACCGTAGTTTCTTTAGATTCTTTTTTGGTTTTGTATTTATACTGGCCTTAAGTTTTATTATCCTTTATCTTGTTGGACAGTGGGGAACTGATATAGATACTCAGGCCGCCTCGTTATTTAAATAATTTCACAAAACATTTTGTGATTACAGTTTTTACTATTTTTTGATACCTTTTTTATAGGAACTTTATCTATGCTTGGTACGCTGTGAACATTATCAATTCACAGTATTTTTATGCGAAATTTTTACACAATTGTTTCTATCGTTTTCTTTTTCTTGCCAGTATTTGTCGCGCATGCAGATGTGCACGTGGCAGGAAATATTATGAGTGATACTGTCTGGAAAGCTAATAATAATCCATATATTCTAGATAGCCAGATCAATGTTCCGCCTGGTGTTACATTAACAGTTGATCCTGGGGTGACTATCACCACTGATTCTATAAATGATTCTGTGCCCGATGTAACTGTTGGAGGATCCTTGATTATGAATGGAACACAGGAAAAACCAATAGTAGTAAAAAATATTTATGATATTTACATTGATAATGGTACGACGACTATGAGGCATGTGAAAGTCTCCACTCCAGGTTCATTATTTTTAAATAATAGTTATGCAGACATTTCGTACTCTTCATTTAGTGGGGCATGGAAGGCGATAAACATAAAGTCAGGAATAACGCACATTGCTTCAAGTAGTATTGATGGAAATGGTTATGGAATTTATATGGATAACTACGTGCCAGTATTGATGAGGGCTAAAGAAGGGTCCTTTTTTTCAACACTATTTAAACAGATATTACCCCAAGCTTCGGCACAAACAGTTACTAGTTATGACACACCAAGGGAAGTTGTTACCATAACAAATTCTTCTTTTCCAAATACAAAATCTGTAGCTATAAGTAATATTTCTCCAAGAATTAATACGACATTCAATGCTATTGGCAATTGGTGGGGCAATAGTGATGGGCCAAATTCAACAACCTTCGCTTCCAGTCGTATTGTTGGAGTAGTCAATTACAACCCATGGTTGGATCGTGAACCTGATCTGAATGAAAAGAAAAATGTAGCATGTTGTTCAAGCATACTATTTATTCCAGGATTGGAAGGTAGTCGGTTGTATTTAGGTTCAAATACTCTTTGGGAACCAAATAGAAATGATGATGTACGTAAATTGTTTTTACAGGAAAATGGTTCTAGTACAAATAAAGCAATTTATTCCGGTGCTCCTATCGATACAGCGTGGGGCTATAGTGCCTATAATTCTTTCATGAAATTTCTCGATAACTTGGTTAAACAAGGGAGTATAAATTCATGGTATGGCTTTGGGTATGATTGGCGTAAACCCATACAGGATGTCGTTCTGGGAAATGAGAAAAAAGCGACAAAGGTTGATTCATTGATTGGTGAGGTGACTAGACTTGCGAAAGATTCAAAAACAGGAAAAGTTACTATAGTTGCTCATTCGAACGGTGGTTTGGTTGCAAAATATCTGATCAAGGTTTTGGCTGATCAGGGAAAGAGTGATTTGATTGATTCAATCATTTCAGTGGCGGTTCCTTATCTAGGAACACCTGAAGCAATTGGCGGAATACTTCATGGTGACAACGAATCTCTAGCTTGGGGGCTTTTATTAAAAAATAGTGTTGCACGTCAATTGGGTGAAAATATGTCTAGCGCATATTCACTTTTGCCTTCGGCTTCATATTACAAAAAACTTAATAATTCGACAATTACTTTTACTTCAACAACACCAGCAACTATTAATAATGGAACATATCCAAAATCAATATCATCGTTTGCTGACATGTCTTCGTATATTGTTGATAGTAATAATTCAAGAATCCACGCATCTTCTACTGATATCGTAAATCCAATAAAAGGTAATGCATTGCTCATGGCTAGTGCAGGAAGTCTTCATGAAGTTCTGGACACATTTTCTTGGCCAACTAATATTGCACGCTATGCCATTGTCGGCTGGAATATGCTAACTACTGCGGGTATTTCATATAGCAGTAAAGAAAGTTGCGGGATATTTTCATTTTTATCGAAATGTGTGACAGTACCAAATCACATTCAAGTTAAATCAAATATGGGAGATGGTACAGTCATAGCGCAAAGTGCAGTTGATAGTTCTCAAACAATAGCAGCTATTGATTTGCAAAAGATCGATGGTGGAAGAACATCGCATAGTAATATCCTGGAGTCATCAACGACACAGTCATTAATTAAAAACATTATTGACGAGAATGGTATTTCAAAAATTCCAGGTGTAACGATAGGTGAACCTGATTATTCTAAAGAAAGATCTTATATTGTCGTAAGTACACATTCGCCTATACAACCAAATATATATGATTCAAAAGGGAATCATACCGGTGAAATACCTCCACCCACAAATACTGAAGATCTTTTTCGTGCCTATGAAAATAATATTCCAGGAAGCTCATTTGAAATGATTCCAAATAGTGATACTGATTATGATACTTACATATATTTACCGGATGATGGTCAAAAGTATTCGGTGGTATTGAATGGAACTGGAGTTGGAAGTTTTACTTATGATGTGGATCATTTTCAAGGAGATTCCGTAATTGATCATGCTGAGTATGCAGGTCTGCCTGTGACACCACTTACAGTTGCCTCGACGACCATAGGGGATACATTGGAACCGTTAATTATTGATGTAAATGGTGACGGTCAAACTGACATTACTGCTATTCGTGATGCCACTACAACTATCACAACCGATTCCTATTTAAATCTTTTAAAAAAGACATGTGATGCCTTAAATAATAAAAGTCCCAACAATTCTTATTGTAAGTACACGTCAAAGAAAATAGATGATATAAGAGACCAGATAAAGAAAGGGAAATTGAAGCACATAAAAGATAATGCCACTGAGATAGCAAAGCATATTAAGCATCGAAACTGGAAGAAGCTTACTGATACTGATAAAAAGGAAATAGGGGATATGATCGATCAATTTATCGGGCAATTTGAGTAGGGCTTGAAATGATGGAGTATTTGTGATATCTTCTTTGACAAGGCTTAAGACAGAAGGCAATGCTCACTTCGGTGAACAATAAGACCTTCCGAGGTTAACCTAGTTTATATTTCCTCACCGTCAGCCGCGGTCGATTAGTTAATCACAAGAAATTAGAAGTTAGTAATTATTAGTTAGAAGGGTCATAATTATGACTCCTTCTAATTTCAAATTTCTAACTACTATCTACTATAAAACACATGGCTCGTACAAAAGTACAAAAGAAAGAAATCATTGAGAAGCTCGAAACAATCATGAAAGGTGCACAGTCTCTAGTCTTCGTGAACGTTCATGGCCTCAAAGTGTCTGATTCAACAACTATGCGTCGCGCTCTCAAGAAAGAGGGTGTTGGATTCTTCGTTGCAAAAAAGACTCTTACAGCTCATGCACTCGAAGGTCAGAAATATGCAGGCACGATGCCAGCTCTCGTAGGGGAGTTTGGTCTTGCTTACAGTACAGATCTTGTTGCCCCAGCTCGCTCAGTTTATGAATTTGAAAAGAAATTCAAAGGCCAAGTAGCTATCCAAGGTGGTGTCTTCGAAGCAAAGTATATGGGCAAGGACGAAATGGTAGCTATCGCCGCCATTCCTCCACTCGATACTCTTCGTGGCATGTTCGTCAATGTCATCAATTCACCTATTCAGGGATTTGTTATGGCACTTAGTGAGATTGGTAAGAAAAAGACTGCATAGTCTAGAATTCGCTTATTATTTATAAATTTTAATTATTACTATTATGGAATCTGTAGAAATCCCATCAAAGTTCAAGGCTCTCGTTGAGGGCATCGAAAAGATGTCAGTTCTCGACTTGAACGAACTCGTCAAATTACTCGAAAAGAAATTCGGTGTTTCAGCTGCTGCTGTTGCAGTTGCTGCTCCTGCTGCCGCTGGTGCCGCTGCTGATGAAAAGAGTACATTCGCTGTACATCTCACAGCTGCTGGTGATCAGAAAATCGCTGTCATCAAGGTTGTTAAGGAAGTCCTAGGCCTTGGTCTCAAGGAGGCAAAGGATCTCGTTGACAGTGCTCCTGCTCTTATCAAGGATGGTGTTAAGAAAGAAGACGCTGAAGCTTTGAAGAAGCAGATTGAAACTGCTGGTGGAAAGGTTGAGTTGAAATAGTTTCACTTTCGTTTTAATAAAAAAGAGCCTCTTTGCGAGGCTCTTTTTTATGATACAATACCCACCACTTTAAACTATTACTATGGAAACACTCACTGCCTTATTTGGAAGCGCCGCTAAGATCAAGATATTACGTCTATTTCTTTTTAATACAACTACAGCTTTTTCTGCTAAGGATATCGGTATTCGCACCGGGAGTAAGACACCTTTGGTGGCTCGTGAACTATCTTCACTCATCAAGGCTGATATTATCCGTAAGCGTCATAGTACAAAAGGCATTGCATATATTTTGAATGAGAAATTTCCATACCTTGATCCACTCAAAAATCTTTTGACAGTTGCAAGTATTCAAGCCGACGAATCATTGATGAAGCGCTTTAGTGGAGCAGGTAGGACAAAACTAATAGTAGCTGCTGGTGTTTTTATACAAAATTGGGACTCAAGAGTGGATTTACTTATCGTAGGAGATGATTTGAATATCACTAAAATCGAATCAATCATAAAATCTATTGAAGCGGAGATAGGGAAGGAGATTGCTTATTCTGCCTTTGAAACAGCTGATTTTCAATATCGAATGGGAATTCATGACCGTTTGGTTAGAGATATCCTAGATTATCCCCATGTCACCCTTCTTGATCGTCTGGGGGTGGTATAATGAAAGCATTAAAGGAAATTATTAGTAATTAATAAGTCATAATTTTATGCAGTTCATACAAACTTTACTAGACGGTTTTGTCCACTCTCTCTTGCTAGCATGGTACGGAGTTCTCAGTTTCGTACCAGAACTTGTCATTGCAATCATTTTCTTTGCTATTGGCTGGGTTCTCGCTGCTCTCGTTGAGAAGTTGGTTGAAAGCCTTTTCAAAGCTCTCAAAGTCGACGCCGCACTCAAGAGTGCTGGTTTGGAAGATGTTATCAAGCGTGCTGGTCATAATCTAAATTCAGGATTATTTGTCGGTACTCTTGTTAAATGGTTCATCATCGTCGTATTCTTGATGGCTTCATTTGGTTTCCTTGGTCTCGATCAGGCCAATGTTTTCCTTGGTGAAGTTGCTAATTATATTCCACAGGTCATCGTAGCTGTACTCATTCTTATGGTTGCAGTTGTTGTCGCGAGTGCTCTTCAAAAAGTCGTTGTCGCTAGTGCAAAAGCTGGTCATATCAAATCCGCAGAACTTCTTGGTCGTGTTACCAAGTGGTCTATCTGGATTTTTGCTCTTGTCACAGCACTCATCACTCTCGGTATCGCAGCATGGATCATGCAAGCTCTTCTCACGGCAATTCTCGCAGGAGGTGCTCTAGCATTCGGTCTTGCCTTTGGTCTTGGTGGTAAGGATGTTGCAGCTCGTTTGCTCGAGAGAACATCACACGCTGTTTTGGAGAAGGAATAAGGACACCTATTTTAAAGGGGTAGGCTACTAAATTCTCACAAATCAATATAGTAAAAACGACCTCGAAAGGGGTCGTTTTTCGTCCACATCTTATCCCCAAAGGTATATATGCCGTCAGACTATTGACATTATTTCAGCTTCATATATACTAGCTCTCACTACCGAATGATAAAAAGAAACACCAATTCCACGCGGCCATAGGCAATACCCCAGCGATGGAGTATAGCTCGTAGCCGCTCAATGAAGCGGTTTTTTATTTTTTTCGAGTAATATCGAAAATAGTGAGGTAGGAAATGACTGTTGTTTTACAATCTCATACCTCAAAGTAATGCAAGCAATATAAAATTATCTTTTCGAAAGAAAGGATGGTTTAGGTGTAAGTAATAAGTAGCGGTTCTTAGATTTCCTGATGGGAAATTAAGAGCGTATGGTGGATGCCTTGGCTTATTGAAGGCGATGAAGGACGCAGCGTGGCGGCGATACGCTTCGGGGAGGTGCCAAGCAACCTTTGATCCGAAGATGTCCGAATGGGGAAACCCCGTAGAGTGAACCTCTATGATCTCTCTAGTTACTCTAGAGCGAAGCGTACCCTGGGAAGTAAAACATTTCAGTACCAGGAGGAATAAAAACAAACATGCATTCCGTTAGTAGCGGCGAGCGAAAGCGGAGGAGACTAAACTTATCGTAGTAATACGATAGGGGTTGCGAGGCAGAGACGTGATATTTATATCAGAGAAGTTACAAAATTGTTTATTAGCAGAATGAGCTGGGAAGCTCAGCCCTAGCAGGTGATAGCCCTTTAAGCGAAAATAAACGA
>CAIRAF010000083.1 GCA_903876465.1 uncultured bacterium
ACACTTTTGATAACTTCGTTATAGGTCCATTCAACGAGTTGGCTCATGCGGCGTCCCAAACGGTCATAAAAAACCCTGGCCAGACATATAACCCCCTCTTTGTGTATGGTTCTCCAGGAAGAGGAAAGACCCACCTCATTCAGGCTATAGGAAACCAGATCAAAAAACTTCATCCAAACAAAAAAGTCTTTTACCTTACATCTGAAAAATTTGGATCTGAGCTGTTGAACTCATTCCAAGAGAATAAAACTCAGCAATTCAAAGAAAAGTACCGTAAATATGATGTGATGATCATGGACGATGTTCAGTTCTTCTCTGGTAAAGAAAAATTCCAAGAAGAGCTCTTCCATCTATTCAATGTATTCCATGATACTGGTAGACAGCTTATATTCTCTTCAGATCGCCATCCAAACGTCATACCAGGCCTTGAGGACCGTATCCGTGGACGCTTTGGTGTCGGAATGACTGTTGATATCCCTGAACCTGACCACGAGTCTCGTACTGCTATCGTTCGTTCAAAGTGTCGTATACATAATATAAGTCTAAGTGACGAGATTGTTGAATTCCTTGCGAAAGAAATCGAAGATAATATTCGAGAAATCGAAGGTATTGTTAATGTTATTGCTTGCCAGGTTCAGCTCAAAAATAGAGACTTAAACATTAATGAGATTAAATATCTTTTAAAGAATAGTGTTAAGCCAAAGAAGAATATTTCTGTAAAAGAGGTTGTTAAAATAGTTTCAGACTTCTATACAATAGACGAAGAAAGTATATATAACAAAACACGTAGAAAAGAGGTGGTTAAGCCGCGCCAGGTTGCTATGTATATTTTGCGTGAAGATTTTAATATCTCATTTCCTTCGATTGGAGAGAAGATGGGGGGTCGAGATCACACCACAGTCATCCATTCGTATGAAAAGGTGAAGGAGGATATTAAAAGTAACTCTTTATTGGCTCAGGAAATTTCGCAGTTGAGAACTATGTTATAAACCTGTTAATAACTATCTAATAAGACATGAATAGGTTGTGGAAATTATAAGGTAAAAATTTAAATTCAAAATTTTATACAAAATTGTTCACAGAATGAAAATGTTAAATTTAAAAAATAAAACCAAACAAAGCCACATTAAAACTTTTCCACCTATTCACAGCACTAATAGCAATAAACTGTTTTATATAAAAGAATAACTAATACTAATATGAAAATAGAAGTTCATCTATCACAATTCAAAAAGATGATTGGTTTATCTGAAAAGATAGCCAAGAAAAACATGACACTTCCGGTTTTATCTTGCCTTCTTTTTGAGGTTGGAAAGAATTTCTTAAATATAAAAGCAACAAACCTCGATGTTGGGGTCGAAATATCTATTCCAGCCAAAGCAGATGGTGAAGGGTCTGTAGCTGTTCCAGCTCAAACAATATCTTCTTTCGTATCCCAGCTAACAGACCAGGATGGGGTAGTAAAAATGGAATTAATATCAAACAACCTTCATATTTCATCGGCTCGATCAAAAGTTATCATAAAAACGGTGCCAGTTGATGATTTTCCTTCAATTCCTCGTATTACTGAAGGCCAAACCACGAGTATTTCCTCAGAAATCCTTATAAAAGGACTAAAATCAGTGTGGTATAGCGCTTCTATATCAAGTGTTAAGCCAGAGCTATCGAGTATTTTTGTATACAAGAATACGGATCATTTAGTGTTTGCGGCAACCGACTCATTTCGTCTAGCAGAAAAAAAGGTCAAACTTAACCAATCAACAGATTTTGACGATATTCTCATACCTTTCAAAAATGTTAGTGACATCATTCGAATTCTTGAAGATGTTGGTGGTAGTGTAGATATACATTCAAATAAAAATCTCATCTCTTTTGAGAGCGAAGGTATATATCTAGCTTCACGCATAATTGATGGAACATTTCCTGATTACAAACAGATCATACCAAAAGGGTATAGCACTGAAGCTATAACTCTAAAACAAGATGTTATAAATGCTCTCAAGGTTTCAAATGTGTTCACAGATAAGTTTAATCAAATCAAATTTATCTTTGATCCTAAGGCAGGTCTTTTTGAAATTCAAACAAAAAATGCAGACATTGGAGAAAATAACACGCGCGTAGACGCAGCTTTGACTGGTGATAAATTGGAAATTAACTTTAACGGCAAATATATTGCTGATTGTTTCCAATCAATTGATGCGGACAGTGTCTCATTCCAATTAAGTGGATCGAATAAACCCATGGTTATACGCCCAGCGTCAGGGGATGGAACATTTATGTATCTTGTTATGCCGATGAATCGCTAACTTTGGTAATATCGCATGAAAAGTATAAACGAATTCTTTAAGCGTATAGGTGGCGTACAGGCTAAAGAAGTAGCCAAAAGAGACGTTATACGCCTCGCTATCAAAGAATTTACCAATGTAGACCTGTCTATATCGAATATCACTATTAAATCAAACATAGCCAATCTAAAAGGGGTCTCACAGAGTGCTCGGTCCGTTATCTATATACACAAAAAACAGATTATAGATTTTGCACTAAAATTACAGCCAACACTATATATATCTGACATTAGATAATAGTATTTTATTGATTTGTAGAGAAATCAAGTGAAGCTTGCGCTTGATTGTAAACACTATCATATACAGTGATAGATGCTGTGTTGGTGGCAGATAAGCCTCCAATATCTGCTGGGATGAAAGAAATGTTCAAGGGATTTGTAGTATTAGTTAGAACATATTTTCCATTTAGATAAAGTTCAGATTTCTGAATAGGATTTACTCCACTTTCTCGCAAACTAATAGTAAGAAGCTTTGTTGGATCAACAGTTAAGTCTTGAGCAGGAGAGATGATGGATACAACAGGTAGCTTGGTTGGTATATGAACGTCATCTAGAGCCGTAGGTATAGCGAAATTTGTCGTCTCTTTGAAAGTTGGGTTTTTTTGTTGATAGGTTGTAAACCAATTTCTTACTGCGTATTCCCAATTTGCGTATTGTGAGTCTTGTTCAGGATGAGCAGGGATTGGGCCGAGTGGATCGCTCTTATCTACCCACTGCAGTATGGAGTGAATACTTGGAAAAACGATTTCTTTTTTGGTTTCTGGTGGAGTGTATTGCGTAGCCACTTTTCCGGAAACAGTGTCTACGAAATAAGAGACACCGCCTTGCCAAACACCTCTCATAACAGGTTTTATGTCAGTTGGCACAGGAAGTGGAGCTTTGAAATCCTCTGGAGTGAAGTTTGGGGCAACTTGTGACATGAATGCGCCCCATACCGGTGTAATTATCAAGGCGGAAATGGCGTCCTTCATTGGGTGATTATCATTATTTCCAGCCCAAGCACCGACAACTAGATTAGGGGTATATCCAAGTGTCCATACGTCACGGTAGTCGTTCGTGGTACCAGTCTTTATAGCCACAGAACGTCCCACGCTCTCCGCTATAGGTTTGATACTCTCCATTCTATGAGAATCGTCAGAAAGGACTTGGTTTATTTCACGAGCGATTTCTGCTGGCATTACTTGTGAAGGGTTAGTCGTAGATTTTTCTAATACATTACCTTTATTATCATCAACTTCGAGAATAGACCTATATGGATTGCGAATTCCATCATTTGCAAATACACCGTAAGCACTCGTAAGTTCAAGCAAACTAACTTCTCCTCCACCAAGAACAAGAGTTAATCCATATCTGTCTGGAGTGGTAAGACTGGTTATACCCATATCTGAAGCAGTCTTGATTGAATCTTTGATTCCAGCAAGGTAGAGAGCTTGAATAGCAGGAATATTTCGTGAATGTGGAAGTGC
>CAIRAF010000084.1 GCA_903876465.1 uncultured bacterium
GCGAGTGAACGCATCAATGCGTGACGCTGTGTCTTTTCTCGGCCGAATTTTCTTACATTTGAATGGTGTCGCATGATGGTGTATTAAATATCAATTACTGCTTCATTGTTACGCCGTGTTCTGCCAAAAGCTTCTTGATCTCTTGGATACCCTTTGCACCCAAACCATCAATATCCATGATGTCAGACTCTTTCTTACGAGCAAGTCCACCTAAAGTGCGAACATTTGCAGCGGCAAGAGCTTTGGTTGTGCGTCCAGAAAGACCTAGTGAATCAACACGAGTCTTCATAAGTTCAGAATCCATTTCAATCTTTCCTGACTTATTTTCTTTATCCTTACTTTCAGACTTTTCTTCAATAACAACTTCTTCTTCTTTGAAGCCGACAATGGCCTTCAACTGATGAATCATAGTTGTAATTGATTGCTCGAGAGCTTCACGAGGAGTGATGGTTCCATCAGTCTCAATTGAAAGACGAATGCGGTTGAAATCGGTACGGTCACCGACACGCATGTTTTCTACTTCGTAGTTTGCTTTGCGGATAGGTGTGAATGCTGCATCAAGAGTGATAGCACCAATCTCAACACGATCCTTTTGAATAACTTCCTTTGAAACGTAGCCGAGACCCTTTTCAGCTGTCATCTCAATTTCGAGATGTGATGATTTGTCTGTAAGTGAAGCAATGTGGAGTTCTGGATTCAAAACTTCAGCTTGTCCTGGGACTTCGATATCCTTAGCACTTATTTCTTTAACTCCTTTTACATTCAACGTGAGAACAACTGGCTCATTTCCAGTAATACGAATACGAAGCTTCTTTAAACTAAGTAAAATAGTGATAACATCTTCCTTGACGCCATTAATAGCAGAAAATTCATGTTCAACACCTGAAATTTTGACCTTAGTTATAGCCGCACCTGGCAAAGATGACAAAATAATACGTCGGAGTGAGTTACCCAACGTATGACCGTAACCAGGATAGAGACCGTCGATCTCATAGACGCCACTCATACCCTCTTCACGAACAATTTTTGGTTTTGATGGAAGAATTACGTCGTAGGTCATGTTTTTTATATATGAAAATAATAGACGATTAATTATACACTAAAAATAAAGCTTGTCTAGCGTGTGTAGAACTCTAGCACTGACTTGACATCAAAGAGAAGTTCTGTCGTATCAACACCAGGAACACCGTCAATCTTGATCTCACGAATTTCAGGATTGATTGATAGCCATGCTGGAGCCTTGTTGTTCTTTAACTCCTCGTCCAATTTTGAAAAAATTACCTTGTTCTTACTACCCTCACGAATAGTAACCTTGTCCCCAAGCTTAACTTCGTATGAAGGTATTGTTACTTTTTTACCGTTAACTACGATATGTCCGTGCGAAACCATTTGACGAGCCGCTGAACGACTTGGTGCAAAACCGGCACGCAAGATAACGTTATCGAGACGACCTTCGAGAGTCTGAAGAAGGTTCTTGGCATTGTCACCAGTTGTCTGAAGAGCCTGTTTTACATATTTACCAAACTGACCACTTGATACACCGTAACTATAACGAGCCTTTTGCTTTTCAAGCATTTGACGTCCGAATTCAGATTTGCCTCCACGACGACCTTTTGTGGTCTTTCCTTTTTCTTGTGAACGCAAAGCGTACTTCTGTGTCTGAGTCTTTCGGAAGACTGGGGCACCGAGATAGCGAGCTTTTTTGTATCGTGGACCAATTTGCATGGAATTAAGTAAAAATAATTAAAATATTAAACGCGGCGTGGTTTCTTTGGCTTTGGACCATTGAAAGGTACTGGAGTCTCATCCTTTATGGAAGTGATGATGAAACCCTTACCGATGAATCCGCGAATAGCAGACTCGCGACCAGATCCAACACCTTTAACGACTACTGCAATCTCCTTAAGACCGATAGCCTGAGCTTTTAGTCCAAGAGTCTCACCAACCTTAGCGGCTGCGAATGGAGTCCCCTTCTTTGCTCCACGAAAACCAGCACCACCACTCGAACCCCACATAAGAGCGTTACCCTTTGTGTCTGTCAACATAACCTTTGTATTGTTGTACGTTGATTGAACATGGAGAATACCAGACTCAATACGCTTTTTTGAGCTTGCAGAAACTGCCTTTGGTGCCGCCTCTGTTGCTGGCGTTTTTGTTGTCTTTTCTTCAGTTGCAATTTTATTCTTTCCCATGGTTTTGTTTAATTAATTTTATGTCTTTTCTTCCTTACGACGACCAGATCCCATAGTCTTACGAACGTTACCACGAACTGTTCGAGAGTTAGTCTTTGTGCGCTGACCACGAGCTGGAAGATGACGTGAATGTCTCATACCACGATAAGTTTTGATATCCTTCAAACGCTTGATGTTACTTCCAACTTCACGCTTGAGATCACCTTCAATCTTGAATCCTTCAATGAGCTTACGGATGGCGTTTTCTTGATCAACAGTCAAATCTTTAGGCTTTGTTCCTGGATCAACCTTAACTGTCTTTAAAATGTGAAGGGCTCTTGAACGACCGATACCGTAGACAACGGTAAGGCCGATTTCCATTCTTTTATTTTCTGGGAGTGTAATACCTAGGATACGCATAGTAATTGAATATTAAATATGAAAATTAAAAATTATCCTTGGCGTTGCTTATGACGAGGATTGGACTTGCAAGCAACATAAATGTATCCACCACGTCTAACAACGTTACATTTTGCACATATTTTTTTTACAGAAGCCTTAACTCGCATACAATTATTTATGTGTAATATTACTTTATTAAAAACGTCTAGTGATGCGTGCCTTACCTCCATACTGATCTTGGTCAAGCTCGACTTTATCTCCAACTAGGACACGGATACGGTTCATTCGCATCTTACCTGCGAGGTACGCAAGAATAATCTCTTTACTTTCTTCGAGTTCAACTCGGAAGAGAGTGTCAGGTAATGCCTCAACGACAATGCCTTTTAAGATTTTTTTTGCTGGGATCGCTGTATTCATGTATATGAACGTCTCGCTAGCTTAGCAGGGTCACGAAAAAGAGTCAAGGCCTAGGCTCTATATATACTCTTATCTATTGGGATTTAACATTAATCGTAACCCTCTTTGGATCATTTGGCACAGTACCTACCCATGGAGGAGTGATTTCTGCAGAACTATGAGAAATATCAATGATATTTGAATATTTCTTGAGTATTGAAGCTGTCTGACTCAAGGAAATGCCCAAAAAGCTTTGTTTTAAGGTATCTACAGGGATACTACCAACCATAGTAAATGTTCCTGAGAAATGAGCTACAAGATTTGTTCTTGTTATTGGTGAGAAATCTTTTGGATTTGCTAACGATACAGATAAATTGTCGATGTCAGGTGTAATATATCCTGAGGATAATCAGTTCCCAAGTAATTAAAGTTAGCAACATAGTTACCTGTAACATTCCAACTTGGAGGGACTGCTGCGCTTGCTGATACAGCTAGACCAA
>CAIRAF010000085.1 GCA_903876465.1 uncultured bacterium
ATATCTTCTTCGGCTTGTTTCTCAACAAGCTTGATAATTTCTGCCTTTGCATCCTCTTGTGAAAGTTTTGCGGCTTTTTCGAGTGCAACAATGCGATCAGTCTGAATTTTTTCAGCCTGTTCACGAATAGCTTTTATCTCTGAAACACGTGTTTTGACCAAATCTACTTCTTTATCAAGATCAGTTTGGCGTTTGTCGAGCATTTCCTCCTTTTTGATGAGGCGTGATTCTGTTTGACTAGCTTTTTCTTCTTTTTCTTTTATTTCCTTTTTACCTTCTTCTATTACTTGCTGGGCCTTTGTTTCGGCTTCAACAGTAATCTTTTTTGCCTCCTCTTTTGCAGAGAGAAGCATCTCCTTTATCTCGAGTTCCATAGAACCCTTTTTACCAAGAGAGATGATGAGACGGAGGTAATATCCTACGGCTACACCTATGACTCCGGCGACTGCCAGGAAGACGGCGATTAGTTTTAATGAATACATATGCGGATGTGATCCGCTCGGATAGAACTACGGTGATATAAGGGTTTTATGAGTCTTTTTTTGCCAAAGTGTCATAAATAGTAATGAAGTGTCACGGGGTTCTCTCAAAGCGTATCAAAATTAAATTAAGTAACATTTGTATCATATAATATATAGTGTCGGTTTGTCTAGTTGTGTTTTGACTGAAGGCGTTTTTCGTGTATAGTAACAAGACCTTAATTTATATAAAAACTTATGAATATCCTTATCCCAACAGTTATCGAAAAATCATCAAATGGCGAGCGTGCCTATGATATTTACTCACGTTTGCTCAAAGAAGGCATTATTTTCCTTGGCGGACCAATAGATGACACGGTTGCCAATATCGTTATTGCCCAATTACTCTTTTTGCAGTCAGAAGACCCAAAGAAGGATATTTATCTCTATATCAATTCACCAGGTGGTTCAGTGACTGCAACTTTGGCCATGATAGATACGATGAATCACATAAAGAACGATGTTGCTACTGTTTGTGTTGGTTTAGCTGCTTCTGGCGGCGCTTGGGTATTGTCTGCTGGTAAAAAAGGTAAGAGATTTGCACTTCCAAATTCAGAAATTATGATTCACCAGCCATTAGGTGGTGCTGAGGGACAAGTCACTGATATTGAGATTCGTGCACGTTTGCTCGTAAAGACTCGCGAAAATTTGGCAAAAATAATGTCAAAGAATACAGGTCAACCTATTGCTAAAGTCATGAAAGATATTGATCGCGATTTCTTTATGGATGCTGAAGAAGCCAAGAAATACGGAATTATTGATGAGATTATGAGTGGAAAGAAATAGGGTAAATAACCAATAATCAAGATACAATAACCAAGTGAGATTACACAGGTTTTACATATCAGAAATAATTGGCACTAAAACTGAAATAATTCTCAGTGATTCTAATGTTGTACATCAGATTCGTAAAGTCTTTAGATTGAAGAAAGGTGATTTACTTATAATTTTTGATGGATCTGGCTCAGATTACACATGTGGAATCGAAGATTTTCGTGATGAAAATATAGTTTTGGGTGTGAGAGAAGCTAGTAAGAGTCGTTTTGTGCCTGAAAGAGAAGTATATCTCTATGCGGCGCTTGTTAAGAAAGATACGTTTGAATGGATTGTCGAAAAAGCCACTGAACTTGGTGTGACAAAGATTATTCCGATAATTGCTGAACGTACAGAAAAGAAAGCGGTTAATGAAGATCGATTAAAAAAGATTGTGATTGAAGCCAGTGAGCAGAGTGGGCGCGGAACTGTGCCAGAAATCGAACCAATTATTGGTTTAAAGGAGGCACTGATTGAATTAAAAGAGAAAAATGAAGATGAAAGTATAAAGTCTATTGTTTTTCATACTGATGCTGAACTTTTATATAAGTCAGATCTGGGTAACGATGTTGAACCGTTAGCTGTTTTCATCGGTCCAGAAGGTGGTTGGTCAGCAGTTGAGGTTGATTTATTCAGAAATAATGATATTTCCATCAGATCTATTGGTACACAAGTCTTGAGAGCTGAGACCGCAGTTGTTGCCACTCTCTCACTAGTGATGTTTGGTAAATAAAAGTTCGAATAAAAACTTGTACAACTCTGTATTTGTTGAGATAATGTATCAACGAAGACATTGTTGATTTGCCATAAAAAATGAAAAAATTAATTATTACAATTGCATCTGTTTTATTGCCATTATCTGCCCACGCCGGGTTTACTCTTAATCAACCAGGAGTAAATAGTAATGGTACAGCTAATGCCAGTAGTATTTCTTGTACTTTTGCATCTAATCCTGCACCAGGAGATTTAGTTGTAGTATCTTCAATATGGTGGGACGGACTTGCTGACGCTGGGACTTTGAATTCGGTAACCGATGGAAATAGTAATGCATACACAGTATCGAATGCTGTAGATTTAGATTGGGAAGCAGCTGCAGGAACGACTCGTATAGCATATTTACTTAGTGCTCCGGCAAATGCGAATAAAACTATTACTTTTAACTATGCAACAACTAACGGCGCAGGAAATTTATTGGTAATATTTTGTGATGATTTTAAGATTACGGGTGGAACTGCTGCATTAGATAGTATAGCGACTAGTTCAGGTAGTAGTGGGGCATCTGTTGTTTCTCCAACAATAGGTGTTTCATACCCAAATGATCTTATCTACGGTATGGCTGCTACATCATACGCTGTAACCTCTTTATCCGGAGGTTGGTCATATGGAGGAGGTGGGACTGATCCAGCATATGGCAATGCTGCAGAATATCAACTTTCAGCTTCATCAAACACTGCTCTAGCAATGACAACGGGTAGCTCACCATTATATTATGATTCTTCGGCCATTTCTTTTAGATTTGTACCGACACCAGTGAATACTACAGGACAAATTAATTTGTTTTTAGGAAACATTTTCAAAATCATGAAAGGCTCTATTTTCATGATAAAACATTAGCCTATATTATTTTTTATTTTCCTTGTTCCAACCATTGAAAGATTTTTTCGTTTGTTAGAATAGTTTGTGCATAGACAGTTGCACGTTCACGATCTGCATCAGCGTAGTGCTCAACTATGTGAGCCACCTCAGCCTCTACTTCAGCAGGGGAAGCATGAATGTTTTCTTTTTCAGCAATCATATTCAACATAAGTTGTAGCTTGGCTTTCTTTTCGGCAAGAGGCTTCCATTCAAGACGAATTTCTTCTTGAGTTTTCTTTGAATGCTTCAAATAATCTTCAAGTTTGATACCCATACGTTCCATATCTGCTTCAAATTGTGCCTGTGTACGATTGAGTTCACTTTCTATCATAATATCTGGCAACTCAACTTTCACTGCTTCAGCGATAGCGTCAGCAATGCGAATTCGAGTCTTTTCACGAGCTTCATCGGCCTTCTGTTCACCAATCATCGTTGAAAGCTTATTTTTGAAATCAGGAATGTCAGCGAAATCACCGAGTGAGCGTACAAAATCATCAGTAAATTCAGGCATTGATGCTTCGATTGCTTTGTCGTGGTCCTCTTTACTCATCTTTTCATGATCATGTCCTTCGTGAGATGCTTTTGATTTACGAATACCTAAGATAGCATCCTCAATATCCTTATCAGTTACTTTTGATTCGTCTTTAGGAGCTTTCTCAACTTCATCTTTGGCAATTTTTTTATAATCAGGGAGTTTTACCTCTGGCACAATTGCAGTAATAATTTTGAATTCTAGTGGATTTCCCGAAGCCAATTTAGTTATTTGGATTTCAGGTTTACCAATAGCATCAATTTTATTATCTATGACAATATCCATGTATGATTTTGAAAGAGATATTTCAGCCATCTCTTCTAAAATAGCTTTTTCACCAACCTTTCCTATGAGAACATTTTCCGGAACCATTCCTTTGCGAAAACCGTCAATAGTAACAGAATTATTTATATATTTAATAGCTTCAGCTCGTGTTGTCTCCCAGATTGATACAGGAATAGAGCCAGTAATCTCAACGCGGGACTTTTCTACCGGCTTTATAGTTACTGTATCGTAAGTTTTTGTGTTTTTGATTTGATCTTTTACTGTAGTCATATATTTGTTTTACTTAATAGCATTATTCAAATCAGTTTTCAGTGACTGAACATCATCTTTGCTAGAAGTCTGAATTATAATAGTTGATGAAGCTGTATCAGAATTTATCAGTGCCTCGCGATTGATATGGGAGGCAAATACATAAAGGGCAATTGCCATCAAGACAATTATCACTATGAGGGTTCCTATTATAGGACCAACATTTTTAGTCTCTTTTTTTGACATATTAATCTGAAGACGTTGATGTCGCTGTTGAAGATGCTGTAGCAGTTTCTATGGCTTTTAGAACTGCATTAAGAGATTCCCATGATTGTCCAAGAGCGAAGAATGCTTGTTGATTTTCTCTATATCCTGGTCGAGGATTTGAACCACTTGTTGTTGATGTTGCAGTTGCAACCAATTTTTCAGAATACATCAATGATTGATCTGCAATACCAAGTAGCTGAATGGCTTGAGTCATATCTGTGCCTGAAGCGACTTCTTTATCAATACGAGTACTCATACGATTCCTAATATCTTCTAGTTTGAAGAGCCTGTCTTCAAGAGGTTGAAGAAATACATTATTCCGTGAATCGGGTACAAGTGTTTTTTCATGACGAACTTGATATCCTTGTAAGATATTTTGCCCGATTTGGAATATGTCAGGAATAGGAATGTTGAAGAACATGGGTATTATTATAGCGTCAAGTGAGGATATATACTATTTTTATTTCCACATAGTCATAACAAAGCCGACGATGAGGAGAGCAACAATGTTCAAAATCTTGATCATTGGGTTGATAGCTGGACCTGCAGTGTCCTTATATGGATCACCAACTGTGTCACCAGTAACAGCGGCTTTGTGAGCATCTGAACCTTTGCCGCCGTGATTACCCATTTCAATAAATTTCTTTGCATTGTCCCAAGCTCCACCACCTGATGTCATAGATATAGCGACGAAGAGACCGGTGATGATAGAACCGACGAGGAGACCACCCAATGCGACTGGACCCAAGACAAATCCGACGAGGATAGGAGCAAGAACTGGGATGAGAGCTGGAGCAATCATCTCTTTTATAGCGGCACCAGTAACGATGTCTACACAACGCGCGTAGTCAGGCTTTGCTGTTCCTTTCATAATACCTGGAATTTCCTTGAACTGACGACGAACTTCTTCGACAACTTTTCCAGCAGCTTTTCCAACAGCTTCCATAGAGAGGGCTGCAAAATAATAAGGAAGAAGACCACCGATGAAGAGACCAACGATAACTTTTGGATCACTAAGATTGAAAGTAAGACCGTGTGTAGCTTCTGTATATGAAGCAAAGAGTACGAGAGCGGCTAGACCAGCTGAACCAATAGCATAACCCTTTGTAACAGCCTTGGTTGTATTTCCAACAGCATCAAGAGGATCAGTAACATCACGAACTTCCTTTGGAAGCTCTGACATTTCAGCAATACCACCAGCGTTATCTGTGATAGGACCAAAGGCGTCGATAGCGACAACGATACCAGCCATAGAAAGCATACTCATAGCAGCGACAGCGATACCGTAGAGACCTGCCAAATGATATGAAGTAAGGATACCAATAACGATGGCGATCAAAGGCCAAGCAGTTGCTTTCATTGAGATAGCAAGACCTTGGATGATGTTTGTACCGTGACCAGAAACTGACGCAAGAGCAATAGACTGAACTGGTTTATATTGTGTTCCAGTGAAATATTCAGTGATGTAAACAAGAGCTGCAGTGACTAGTAGACCGACAATACTTGCACCGAAGAGATGCATTGTACTGTACATACCATTGCCAGACATGATTGCTTTTGTAATTGGGTAAAATGCGATACCAGCAAGAACTGCGGCTACTGCCATACCTTTATACATAGCACCCATGATGTTTTGAGACTTACCCATTTTGACGAACCAAGTACCGATGATAGAAGTGATGATAGCGATACCACCAAGAGCGAGAGGGTAAATGAGAGCACCAGAAAAACCTTTGAAAATAGTTGCACCGAGAAGCATGGTGGCAATAGTTGTAACTGCATATGTTTCAAAGAGGTCAGCAGCCATACCAGCACAGTCACCAACGTTATCTCCGACGTTATCAGCAATAACACCTGGGTTACGTGGATCATCTTCTGGAATACCAGCTTCAACTTTACCAACAAGGTCAGTACCGACGTCAGCAGCTTTGGTAAATATACCACCACCTAGACGAGCAAAGACTGAAATCAAACTTGCACCAAAGGCGAGGCCGATGAGTGAGTCGACATTGCCAGTAATAGAATAGAATCCAGTAACACCTAGAAGTGCCAAACCAACGACTAGAAGACCAGTGATAGCTCCACCTTGGAAGGCGAGAGCGAGTGCTGGAGCAAGTCCGAGACGAGCCGCTTCAGCAGTACGAACATTGGCACGAACTGAAACGTTCATTCCGACGTAGCCAGCGATAGCTGAAAGGACGGCACCAATCACGAAGCCGATAGCAATCTTGAAGCCAAGACTAAGCCAGAGGACAACGAAAAGAATAACGGCAATAACACCGATAGTTCTGTATTGGCGGTTTAGGTAAGCTTTTGCGCCGGCTTGTATAGCACCAGCGATTTCCTGCATGCGAGCATTACCAGCAGGTTTCTTCAAGATTGAAGAAATGAGGAATGCGCCATATGCGAGAGCGATGACCGAACTGATAAGGGCGAAGATAATGTAAGAATTCATAAATTTGTTACTAAATGCTTTTAATAATTAATAAATAAGGATTAAGCGAGAATATAACAGAATTATCGTTATTTTTCAACACTTTCATCAGCTAGTGCCTCTTCCACAACTTCATTACTAGTAGCTGATTTGATATCGATTTTCCAACCAGTAAGTTTTGCGGCAAGACGAACATTTTGACCACCTTTACCAATAGCTAGTGATTGTTCATCTTCAGTAACGGTGACGATGGCACGATGTTCCTTTTCGTCGAGTTCGAGAGAAATAGCTTCTGCAGGAGATAGGGCCTCTTCGATAAATAGAGCAGGATCTTCATTCCATTCAACGATATCTATTTTTTCACCAGAAAGTTCACTAGTAACAGTTGAAACACGGACTCCGCGCTGACCAACCATTGATCCGATAGGGTCGATGTGGCCATCGTGAGAGACGACGGCAACTTTTGAACGAGAACCAGCTTCACGAGCGATAGCTTTGATCTCGACAACACCTGAAGCGATCTCTGGAGTTTCTGTTTCAAAGAGTTTTGCAAGGAAACGAGGATGTGAACGTGAAAGTTTGAGGACAATACCGCGTGGACTCTCTTCTACAGCGTAGAGATAGGCACGAATACGGTCACCAGTCTTCCAGCGTTCTGTAGGAATTTGTTCTTCATATGAAATAACACCGAGAGCGCGTCCCATATTGACGAAGACAGTGCCACGTTCTACACGTTCGACAGTTCCGGCGACTATTTCACCTTCTTTTGCGCCGAATTCACCCATGACAGAAACTTTTTCTGCTTCACGGATTTTCTGGATAATAATTTGCTTGGCTGTTTGAGCAGCAATGCGACCGAAATCAGCTTTGACTTCAAGAGGGAAGACCAGTTCGTCTCCTACTATAGCGTCACGCTTGATGCGACGAGCATCTTCGATGAGCATGTGTTGTTCTGGGTTGTAACGAATTTTTATATCGTCGACATTAGTGTTCTTTATGTCTTCTTCTGGTTCCTCATCACCTTCCATGATGACTTGATCACGGTCGACAACGACTTTCACCTGCCAAAATTCGACAGAACCTGTATTTTCATCGAATGATGCACGGACTATCTGGCCTTTCTTGCCGTATTCTTTCTTATAAGCAGTTGCGAGAGACATGGCGATGGCTTCCAAGGTTTTTTCCTTAGGAATTCCACGCTCTTCTTCGAGCTGGGCGACGACTGAATTTATGACTTTGAGATCAAACATATGTTTGCTGTTATTAAGTTGTTATTAAGTTTTTCGACTGTTTTTAGCCTTATTTTAAGGGTTTATTGCAGGTTTGCATGGCCCTTATAACTAAAATGTCCGCCGGTAGGCGAACAGTGACTTACTGGGACAATATAGCATATTATCGAAATAAATCAAATAAAAAATCCCTTACACGATGCAGTGTTAAAGCATCATATAAGGGGCAAGTATTCACGATAGACGTTGAGCAATAAGTTTATTATGAGCAAACCGGAGCTTGCCCAAGGCGAGCGCTTCGATTTGCCTGATGCGTTCTCGAGTTACTCCGAATTGTTTACCAATTGCATCGTTGGTTTTGCGTTTCCTACCGTTTAGTCCAAATCGGTATTCAATGACCAATCGCTTTTTTCTGTCGAGCTGAGCAAGCATTTTCTCGACAAGTACACTTTGTTCAGCTTGGCTAATCACAGTCGCCGGGCTCACTACGTTCTTATCCTCGATGAGATCACTAAGTTTGCTCTCACTGTCTTCCTTGTCAATTGGCGTACTGAGCGATGTTTGCTTCTGAGCAACTCTTTTGAGAAATGCAACCTTGCTGACCGAGATACCCAGTTGTGATGCGATTTTCTCATCAGACAGTTCATATTTGAGTACGTACTCAAACTGTTTTATTGTTTTAAACATTTTGCCTACACTCTGGCATATATGAATGGGTAGACGAATTGTCCGACCATTAAACATGATTGATCTACGCATGTAATGTTTTATCCAATGAGATGCGTAAGTAGATAGCTTCGCGCCTTTTGAGGGATTGAAACGATCAACAGCCTTCATGAGGCCGATGTTTCCTTCGCTGATGAGATCGAGCAAGGGCAATCCCTTATTCTCGAAGTCATAAGCGATTTTTACTACAAGTCTTAGATTGGCCTCAATCATGCGCACGCGGGCCATTTTATTTCCAGCTTTAATTTTTTTGAAAAGATCGATTTCCTCCTCAAGAGTTAGTAATTTCATTTTACCGATTTCAGACAAATATATGTCCAAGGCTGATCTGTTGAATTCAATAAAATGGTCGGATGAATCGACCACTGACCCGTATACAGGTTTTTGGTCAATATTATTCATATTATTCCTTTTTGTTTGACGATGTTCAGAGTTTGCTAGGAAAAACCATACCATATAACATTAAATTTTGATATAATATAGTTGATGCTCATCGAAGATACCCAGCTCTATAAATTCATCCTTGACTCGGGACTTGTTTCCAAAGAGGACTTGGAGAATGCCAAGAAAGAATCAGACGAAAATAATAAGCGTCTTGGTGATGTTCTTGTCACAGGAGGTAAAATCACGGCAGATAATCTCCGTCGCATGCAAGCATATGTGCTCGGTATTCCTTTCGTTGACCTCAAAAATAGAAAATTGCCAGCAGACACGCTTTCTCTCATTCCTGAACCAATTGCACGTGGACACAATATAGTCGCTTTCAAAAAAACAGATACTACTCTCGAGGTCGCCATGCTTGATGTGAACGACCTGTCTGCAATTGATTTCATAAAAAAGAAAGTTCATCTCAAAATTTTACCTCGTCTTACTGACAGTGATTCTGTAAAAGAAGCTCTTGTTCAGTATCAAAAAAGTCTTAAAGCAGAATTTGGAGATCTCATTCAGAAAGAAACTGATTCTATAAAAATGATCTCTGATGAGAGGGGAGAAGCTGCATCAGAAGAAGATTTGAAAAAAATCGCTGAAGATCTTCCCGTCGTTCGCATTGTTGATACTTTGATTAAGCACGCTATATTGCAAAATGCTTCTGATATTCATATAGAGCCAATGGAAGAACAGGTACTTGTTAGATATCGTATTGACGGCCTTCTCCATGATGCCATGGTTCTTCCGCGACAAGCAGGTTCATCTGTTTCAGCACGTATCAAAGTGCTTTCAAATCTTAAACTTGATGAAAAGCGTCTACCTCAAGATGGACGTTTCAAGGTAGACCTTACAAATGAAAAAGTATCATTCCGTGTTTCAATTCTGCCAACATATTATGGTGAAAAGATTGTTATGCGTCTCTTGCGAGAAAATATTTCAGGATTCACTCTAGAGTACCTCCAATTTCATGGTGAAGGACTTGAGCGTATCCATGCGGCCTTGAAGCAGACAACGGGTATGATATTGACCACTGGTCCAACAGGTTCAGGAAAAACCACGACGCTTTATACGATGCTGGATCTTTTGAATACACCTGATGTGAATATTTCAACAATCGAAGACCCTATCGAATATCAGATGGCTCGAATCAATCAAACTCAAGTTCGCCCTGAGATCGGTTTTTCCTTCTCTCAAGGTATTCGTACACTTGTTCGTCAAGATCCAGATATCATCATGGTTGGTGAAATTCGTGATAATGAGACAGCTGCTCTAGCGGTTAATGCCTCTCTCACAGGTCACCTTGTGCTTTCAACACTCCACACAAATTCTGCAGCAGGCGCCATACCACGTCTTCTAGACATGAAAGTTGAATCATTCCTCCTGGTGTCTACACTCGATATTGTTATCGGCCAGCGTCTAGTCCGTCGATTGACTGATAGTAAAGCCACGTATGAACTTTCAAAAGCAGAATTTGCTCAACTAGAAAAACTTGTCGACATGAATCGTGTGCTCGACGCTCTCAAGGCTGACAAGATTGTAAAACCAACAACTACGTGGAATGACATTCCTTTTTACAAAGCTGTCGCCGGTACTGATGATGATGGTTTTAAGGGTCGTGTTGGTATTCATGAAATTTTGAAGATGACGGCAACAATCAAAGAACTTGTTATGAAGGCTGCAACATCTACAGAGATAGAAGCCCAAGCCAAAAAAGAGGGAATGCTTACCATGCTTGAGGACGGTATATATAAATGTGCAGCAGGTATGACTACTATTGAGGAAGTGTTACGCGTTGTATCGGAGTAATAAAAAATTATGAGCCATTTTATTTTTAAAGCAAAAAAACCAGGAGGTGAAATATATCAAAGTGAAAAAGACGTAGCTGATCGCTACGAGTTGTATCGTATGATTCGTGAAAGTGGCGATGAGCTTGTCTTTGCAGAAGAAAAGAAAGGACGTGCTGGTTTACACATGAGTCTATCATTTGGTTTTATGAAAAGAGTCAAACCGGTTGAAAAGATCAATTTTGCGCGTAATCTCGGATCTATGATCGAGGCTGGGTTGCCTTTGTCACGTGCGCTTTCAGTGCTCGAACGTCAGGCTCACAATAAAAATTTAAAATCAATTATCGTAGAGATTAGAAATAGTATCGATAAAGGACTAACGTTTGCTGATGCACTTTCAAAATATCCAAAAGTGTTTCCGCCAGTTTTTGTTTCCATGGTACATGCTGGTGAGCAATCAGGAACCCTTGCGGATTCTCTCAAAGTTATCTCTCTTCAACTTGAAAGTTCATTTGCTCTAGAGCGTCGAATACGAGGGGCCATGATGTATCCTGCTGTTATTATCTGCGCAATGATAATTATCGCAATTCTCATGTTCATCTTCGTTATCCCAACACTCATGAGCACTTTCATTAGTCTCAATGTACCTCTACCGTTCACTACCCAGATTATTCTTAATATTAGTAATATAGTTCAGCATGATGGGTTATTCGTTATCATAGGTTTTTTCATTATCGGCTTTGCGTTTATGCGTTGGTCAAGAACTACTCTTGGCAGAAGTATTAATCACTCCATAGTTATAAAATTGCCAATCGTTGGGACTTTGATTCAGGAAGTAAACACTGCTCGCACCGCTAGAACACTCTCTTCTCTACTTGGTGCTGGGGTGGATTTCGTTGAGTCAGTCTCTATAACTGCGGAAGTTATTCAAAATGTTCATTTTCGTGCAGTCCTAACAAAAGCCGGAGAAGCAATCAAGAAAGGAGATCTGATGTCTCAAATATTCGCCGCTAATACAAAATTGTATCCAATTTTTCTGTCTGAAATGATGAGTGTTGGTGAAGAAACCGGAAAGATCGGAGAAATGCTTGCAAACGTTGCTCATTATTATGAAGACGATGTTGACCAAAAGACAAAGGACATGTCTACCATCATAGAACCTCTCATCATGGTAATGATTGGTGCTGGTGTCGGCTTTTTCGCAGTCGCCATGATTTCACCGATGTATTCTCTGGTAGATGCTATAAATTAAATACACATGAAGAAAGGTTTTTCTCTTATCGAAGTTCTGATTGGCACAGCAATATTTCTTATTGTTGGACTCGCTGTTTACAATGCTTTTGTTAGCTTATTTCAATTAGCAAATTTAAATCAGGCCCGTGTCTTGGGTGTAGAATTGGCAGATGAACAGTTTGAGATCATCCGAAATATGCCTTACGTAAACGTGGGTTTGACTAACGGTGTTCCACAAGGTGTTTTGCCTCAAAACCAGACACTTGTTCGTGGGGGATTCACTTTTGCTGTCACACTTGTTATTCGTAATATAAATCTGGCAACAAGTTCTTTTCAAGCTTCTAGTAAATTAATTGAAGTGGATGTCACATGCGCATCATGTCAACAGAGTTTTACACCGATTAATCTCACAGGACAAGTCTCTCCGGCAAATCTTCAATCTGCTGCTAATGGTGGGGCACTAGTCGTTCAGGTAGCTGATTTGAGTGGAGTTCCTGTACAAGGAGCAACTGTGACTATTCAAAGTACTGCAACTTCAACTATCACCGATACAGACACCACTGATAATAATGGTCTACTCGCCGTTATTGGTCTCGCTCCAGGATATCAGGTGTATCACATCACAGTATCTAAGCCTGGATATTCGTCTGATCGTACCAGTCCAGACATAACAGTTAATAAAGGACAGCAGACAAATGCTAGCCTCACGATCGATAAAGTTAGTATATTAAACATAACGAGTGTTGGGCCAACATGTGCTCCAATTGGGGTGGTCAATTTCAAATTGACCGGAACAAAGCAGATAGGTGGCGTGACTAAGTATTCTCAAAATCTGTCTACAGACAATTCGGGCAAGCTTCAATTAAATTCTATGGAAGGTGATACTTATACGTTATTACCAACTACTTCTACATACGACGTGAATGGTATTACACCGTTTAGTCCGTTCAGACTCAATCCAGGAAACGTTCAGAGTCTACAGCTTGTCGTAGTTCCGGCAAATGAGAATAGTTTCATGGTTACTATTCAAGATGGTAATACAAAGCAACCTCTCTCTGGGGCAACCGTCGAACTTACTGGTCCAAATGGTTATGATCAAATACAAATAACAGGACAAGGATATTTTAAACAAACCGATTGGTCTGATGGACATATACAAAATGGTTTATTTACTGATACAAAAGCGTATGCTGCTGATAATGCTGGTGTCGATACACAAACATCATCTTCTTCCGGAAGCATTCTTCTTCATTGGTCTAGTTTTGGTCCATATAATACGAGTGCCACAGGCACACTTGAGTCCTCAACTTTCGATACAGGTACTACCAGTAATTTC
This sequence comes from uncultured bacterium, assembly GCA_903876465.1. Lineage (GTDB taxonomy): Bacteria > Patescibacteriota > Minisyncoccia > Phycocordibacterales > PALSA-1337 > C7867-002. The sequence continues at coordinate 13,471 of CAIRAF010000085.1, forward strand.
TATTCTCTCAATTGGATGCCTTTAACGCAGCCTGTAAAGGCGGGAGTATCACCGGTTCAGTTTCAATTTGCCACATCACCAAGTTCAACACCGAATCCGGCCAGCTGGAATTATCTAGGACCAGATGGTACGGTAAACACATATTATACTGTGCCAGGTACTCTCATAAGTTTGGCAAATAACAATGCGGAGTACGCACGTTACAAGACGTACATAAGTACTCAAACAGCTACCGTTACTCCTAGTTTGAACGATGTTTCATTTAGTTTTACTTCTGGCTGTATACCTCCAGGACAAGTACTTTTCCAGGGTCTATCTGCTGCCAATACCTACACACTCAAAATATCAAAGACAGGATATACAACACAGACAATTAATCCTGTCACTATAGGTAGTGGTTGGCAGAGCCAAACTATCGGACTGTAGTATACTTATGCCATGAGTTGCTCTGTACATAATAAAGGAATGACACTTGTAGAAGTTTTATTGGCTTTAGCTATCTTTGTAACTGTGATTGTTGCGGTTGGTGCTTTTGAAGTAAACATTTTTTCTTATAAGAGTTCGATCTCTGGATCTCTAACAACAGTTCAAGATGCGCAAGTTATTCTCAAAACAATGTTAACTGAATTACGTTCAGCGGCACCCGGTGCAAATGGGGCATATCCTATCATTAGTGCAAGTACGTCCACGATTTCTTTTTTTGCTGATCCTGATAATGATGGTTCGACTGAACAGATTACTTATTCTCTTATTAAAAGTTCACTTTATCGTGCCATAATACAGCCATCAGGTTCTCCTGCGGTATATAATATAGCAACTCAGTCTTCAAGTACGATTTTGACCGATGTTGTAAATTCAACATCAACAAGTATATTCCAATATTTTGATCAGAATTATACCGGTACAAGTTCACCGCTTACTGTACCAATCAATATTCCCTCTGTACGTTTGATACAAATTAATCTGACTTTAGATGTCGATCCGACAAAATCACCTTTACCTCGAACATATACAACACAAGTTAGTCTTCGTAACCTTAAAACTAATCTATGAAGAATAAAGGAGATATTTTATTATCAGTACTTATCTTCGCTGCAATCGCGGTGACAATTACCATTGGTTTTGTAAATTGGGGAGCAGCTATGCTTTCTGGCATTAAAACATTACAGACTAAAGAACAAGCACTTCAGATTGCTGAAGCCGGTATTGATTATTATCGTTGGCATTTGGCGCAGTCACCGACTGATTATACTGACGGTACTACGACACCCGGACCCTATTATCATAGTTTCTATGACAAGAACAATAATCTCATAGGTGCATTTTCTCTGACAATTGTTCCTCCACCAAACGGTTCTACTAAGGTAACGATCACTGCAGTCGGAACAACGACTGCGAATCCTAAGGTGTCTCGTAAAATTCAAGCAATTTTAGCTGAACCGTCTCTAGCACAATATGCTGTAGTGGCTAACAATTATATGCGTTTTGGTGCCGGTACTGTGGTAAATGGTCCAGTTGCCTCGAATAGAGGTATTCATTTCGATGGTATAGCAAATAATATTGTTTCCAGTGCCTTGGCAACTGACACTGATCCTGATACAGGATTGACGGAGTGGGGAGTGTGGACAGCTGTTTCACCGTCAGATCCACAGCCACCAACTGCTATTGCTGCAAATGCCCATAATACAGATGTATTTTTGGCTGGTAGACAATTCCCAAACCCCGCTTTTCCTTTTAGTGGATTAAGTGTGAATCTTAATAATCTTCATACAATCGCAAATAATAATGTGAATGGAGGAGCCTGTACAACAGCTACAGGACCGTGTTGGAAAGCATCTGGTGCAAATGGATATTATATTCATATCAATACAAACAACACCTATGATATATATAAAGTTAATACTCTCCAGTCAGCTCCGAGTGGTTGCACAACAGACAATACACCACAGTGGGGAACTTGGAGCTACACCTCTCTTGGACCCAAGATTGGCACATATGCGGTTCCATCGACCGGGGTTATTTTCGTTGAAGACAACCTTTGGGTGGACGGAGTTAATATCGGGCAAAGTACAACTACGCGTGTTACTATCGCCACCGCTGCAGTAATTAGTAATATGTCCTCGAGTACTGGTTCAAATATTACAGTTAATAACAATCTCACATACGCTTTTCATGATGGTAGTAGCGTTATCGGCTTGATAGCACAAGCAAATATCAATGTCGGCATGGTGAGTTCCGATACTCTTCAGGTTGATGCCGCTTTGGTGGCTGAAACAGGTCGAATTGGAAGATATTATTATGGTGGCAACTGTACTATAGGTAGTAACGATTATTCCACTCGAACCACCCTCACCTTGAATGGTATGATCGCTACTGCCTATCGATATGGTTTTGCTTATACAGATGGCACAGGTTATCAAAACCGTAACCTGAACTACGATAGTAACCTACTCTATAGTCCACCACCCTCTTTTCCTCTTTCTTCTACACAGTACCAGACGGTTTCATGGAAGCAGCTACAGTAAAGAGTCACTATAAGTAAACTTCCACATATCCTTGCTTGACGCTATACTATATAGCATGAATAAAAAACTTATAGTTGGTAACTGGAAGATGAATCCGATGACAATTGATGAGGCGCAAAAGATTGCTCGAAAAATAAAGCGCACCGCACCAATACTGGTTTCGACCGAAACTGTTATTGCTCCACCTTATCCATTTATAATTTCTTGCGGTAGTAAAAAAAGCATCAAAAATTTTCACCTCGGATCACAATCTGTTTCAATTGAAATAAATTCAGGTCCTTTCACTGGTGAAGTTAGTGCTTCCATATTGAAAGATGTCGGAGTTGAATATGTGATTATTGGACACTCAGAACAACGTGCCAGAGGGGAGAGTGATGTCACTGTTTCAAAAAAGGCTTTAGCGGTTTTGACTGCAGGACTATCTCCAATCATTTGTGTTGGTGAGATTGTTCGCGATGATGCTGGTGCATATTTGGATACACTTAAAAATCAAATCAAGACTAGTCTCGAGGGTATAGAGCAAAAATTCTCAGCAGATATCATTCTCGCTTATGAGCCTGTTTGGGCTATTGGAGCGCAGGAAGCAATGAAGAATGAAGATATTCACGAGTCATCTATATTTGTTAAAAAAGTCTTTTCAGATATTTTTGGTCCAGAAGCTGGCCTCAAAGTGAAAGTTCTTTATGGAGGTTCAGTCAATTATCGTAACGCGCCAGATATTATTTCAATAGGAAAAGTTGATGGTCTGCTCGTTGGACGTGAGAGTGTGAATGCTCCTGGCTTTGTAGAATTATTGAAAGCGGTTGATGTGTTGAAATAATATGAAATATCTTACTGACATTCCAAATCTTGATGGTGTTAAAGTTCTTGTGCGTGTAGATTTCAATGTACCTATTCAAAATAAAGTAGTTACAGACGATTTTCGTATTCGTGTGGCTATGCCCACAATTGATTTCCTTCGTTCAAAAGGAGCTCGACTTATTCTCATAAGTCATATAGAGAGTATCTTTGATGAAAATCCTTCTCTGGCACCAGTCGCAGATTATTTAAAGAAAAAAGGTTTGCCGGTAACTTTCATCAAGAATATTGTAGGAGCATACGAAGCCAGTGAGCAATTGAAGGACGGTGATATTGTTTTGATTGAGAACATTCGTGAAAATGATGGTGAGAAAAAAAATGATATAAAGTTTGCAAAACAATTGGCAACATTGGCGGATATCTATGTTAACGACGCTTTTTCGGTATCTCATCGCGAACACGCCTCTATTTGTGCTATTACACAATTTCTTCCAAGCTATGCAGGGCTTCAACTACAAAAAGAAATAGAGAATTTGAGTGCTGCATTCGATCCAAGTCATCCTTTCACTTTTATTCTTGGTGGAGCTAAATTTGATACGAAATTGCCGCTAATTAATAAGTTTTTGACTTCTACTGACACGATCTTTATTGGCGGTGCTTTAGCAAATGACGCCCTCAAAGCAAGGGGATGTGAGATCGGTCAATCAAAGACCTCAAATGGTACTACTGATATTTCAGGAATTATTAATCAGTCAAAAGTTATGCTACCAGCTGATGTGGTGGTTCAGGATCACTCAATTAAAGAGGTTGGCTTGAATGGTTGTATTGGTTCTATAGAAAAATCAGATATGATTTTTGATGCTGGCCCAGCTACGGTTAATGCTCTTAAAGACAAGATTAATAGCTCGAAGTTTATCCTCTGGAATGGTCCACTAGGCCTTTTTGAAAAAGGTTTTACTCAAGGAACTGAAGATTTGGCAAAATTGATAGCAACTAGAACAGAGGAGGGGGTTGGTGATGGGGTTAGATCTATTATTGGTGGAGGAGATACACTCTCAGCTATTTCAAAGCTTGGTATTGAGGATAAATTTACTTTTGTTTCTGGTGGTGGTGGAGCAATGTTGGATTTTTTGGCACAAGGGACACTAGTTGGTATTCAGGCGTTGGAGAATTCAAAAGCTTAATGAGTACTATATTGCAGGTAAAAAACACCATTTACTGATGTTTTTTATTTTAAATTCTCACGGATTTTCTTTGCATTTCCTTCAAAATCTTTTTTGTCTCCCTCCAACTTTGAGTTTGGCATTATAGATATGTGCGCATGAGGAACTTCTTCTCCTCTTATGCCGCTCCAAATTTCATCAATTTTGAAAGCATTTTGCTGTGCCTTGGCTATTTTACCGGCGACCTCGAAATATTTACCAAGTTCTGGTACATCCCAAACCCAACGGTAGTGACTTTTGGGAATAATAAGAGTGTGTCCTCTAGATACCGGATTGTTATCGAGGAAAGCAAAAAAAGTATCATCCTCATAGATAAAAGGCGCGGGTATTTCTCTATTTACTATTTTGCAAAATATGCAGTTTTGGTCAGTTTGATTCATAAGCATATTTTAGCATAATAGAATTGAGATAATAAAATACCCCCATCCAAAGAAGGAGGGGGTGCAGACATTTAAATGAATCAAATATACCATTCAGGTTCAAGGCCAGCATTGACGAGTTTTTTGACCTCTTTGTCGCATGCCCCATATAATTTGTTGAAGTTGGCACTGATTTGCTTGAGGACAGCAGCCCGCTTAGTCGCATGACTTACACTCGAATGGCACTTACGTCCAAAGCGATGAGATATCTCATATGTATTGGCAAGTTTGTATTTACCGCAAAGTGCCAATCCAATCATGCGTGCGTCACTGAACTTCTCCCTGCCACGCTTCGGTAGCGAAGTTAGATTTTTCAGATTAACGTGTGAATTCCGTGAGACAATCTGTTGAACCTTTAGAATGAAGTCTGGTGGTTTGTCCAAATTCTTAGGGCCAATTGTACCTTCGCGTGATTGTATCAATACTAATTTGTCTACAATTGCTTTGAGTTCGGCCACAGCTTTCTCAAGCTTCTTGATGTGTTGTTGGCTATTTTTCAATTTTATCCTTTTGTTTTGTTCATACAGTAGAATACTTTATTATTTATGTCAATAGATTCAGATCATATGAAATATTGTCAAATCATTTGTAGTTGGCCTCACATGTTATACTTTTTTGATGCCATACAGTATTCGTCGAACTATCACCAATGATGGGCAATCAAGACTTGCCGCCTTCTCACCACTACTTGCACATCTTTTATTTCACAGAGGTTTAAAGGATATAAATTCAGCCAAAGCTTTTATTGATCCAGATTTTGATCTTCACGTACATGACCCATTCCTTCTGAAAGGAGCAGAAAAATCTGCTGAAAGGATTATTAGTGCTATTGAAAACAACGAACGTATAGCTATTTATTCCGATTATGATGCAGATGGTATCCCTGGTGCCGTCATTTGGAACGATTTCTTTACACGAATTGGCTTCAAGAATTTTTCTATATATATTCCACATCGCCACAATGAAGGATTTGGTTTAAATCTTGAAGCGATTGAACAATTAGATAGTGAAGGAGTGAAATTGCTTGTTACTCTTGATTGTGGAATTACCGATGTGAAACCAGTTGAGTTGGCAGTGAAGAAGGGGATGGAAGTGATAATTACAGATCACCATGAGACTCCAGCAGTTTTGCCGCCAGCGTTCGCTATCGTTGACCATAAGCAGAAAGATTGTAATTATCCTGATAAAAATTTATGTGGGTCGGCAGTTGCTTTCAAACTTATTCAAGCAATTATAAAAAAGACGAAGCAGGAAAGTTCGAATATCGAAAACTCAAAAATTGGAAGTTCAATTTTGGGGGCTAATTGGAAAGAGGGTCACGAAAAATGGTTACTCGATATGGTTGGAATAGCCACATTATCTGACATGGTTCCTCTTACTGGTGAAAATAGAGTTTTTGCATTTTACGGCTTGAATGTTCTTCGTCAAAGTCCACGAAAAGGATTGATACGTCTTTTAGAAAAATTGAAAATTTCACAGAAGCATCTTACTGAAGACGATGTCGCTTTCATGATCACTCCTCGCATAAATGCGGCATCACGAATGGGTTTACCTATGGATGCCTTTAGCTTACTTTCTGCGCAAACAGATGAAGACGCAAGAACATATGCCGATCATTTGGATTCAATTAATAACGAGCGAAAAGGTGTCGTTGCATCTCTCTCAAAAGAAATAAAGAAAATTTTGCATGATAGATATGGTACGGATGAATCTCTATTACCGTCTGCAATTGTATTAGGAAATCCGGATTGGCGACCTTCACTTCTTGGACTCGTAGCAAATACATGTGCAGAACAATTTATGCGCCCAGTTTTCCTTTGGGGACGCGATGGTGATGGTGGGATAAAGGGGTCGTGTCGCTCAGGAGGAGTTTCAAGTGTTGTTGATATTATGCGCGCTGTGCCAGAAGGAGTTTTTATTAAATATGGAGGTCATACACATTCAGGGGGATTTGAAGTAAGTGGTGATCAAGTCCATTTTCTCGATAAGTATTTGAATGAAGCACAAGCTAGAATAAAGGAATTAAAGAATGTGGGAATAAAGGTAGAAAACGGAACTAAATCAGAAGAGTTGGGCGAAATGATTGATATGGAACTTTCCATGGATGATATTAATTGGAGCATTTATAACGATATAAATAAATTGGCACCATTTGGTCTCGGTAATCCAAAGCCGTTATTCCTTTTCAAGAAAGTTTCGCCAGTAGCGGTCAGGCAATTTGGTAAAGCTAAGGAGCATATCGGAATAGATTTTACCAAATCAAATAAGCAGAAAATTCCAGCCATTTCATTTTTTGGAGCTGGTGAAAAATGGGCAAAGGAAATCGAGGTTGGAAAGCCTGTTGATCTTATTGCTTCAGTTGAGAAGTCACTCTTTGGTGGGAGGACGGAGTTGCGGTTGAGGATAGTTGATGTAGTATTGGATTAAAGAGAAAGGTCATTATGCACGAAAAAAATAAGAATAATTCTGATTCTATTCAGTCTCAACTGGATGCACTCGTATTTACCGAGACTCCGACGACAATTATCGAGGAGGTGGTGAAGGAATATGAAGCTCAACAGAGCAGGTCGGTTCAAGTAAACGAATCATTTCTTGCTTTGAGTAAGATTGGCCACAAAATAGTGGGCGAGGAGTAGTGTTTAATTTAAGTTTAATTCAGAGCTCCTTTCGAGGAGCTTTTTTATTTTTCTGTAAAAATTTGATAATATTTAAATTTTATGTTAAATTAATTGTGGATTGCATCATAGTGATGTAAAACCATACGGTAAAAACAAAAACCAACACGGAAGAAGTTACTAATGAAAAAAACAATAAATGGTATATCGGCCGCACTCATTTTGGGTGCGGGTTTGTTTGTCGCTCAATCAGTCAAAGCGGATACAACATTCTCGCTTAGTGATTCAGTGCCATCGGATGGCTGGAACGTCGATCGTTACGCGCAAGCCTCTTTCGCTGAGGGCAGCGTTGGTGGTCAAAATACATATGAAAGCACTATCAGCAGTGCGGACAGTTTGAACAACCGGCCGGCGCCATATCAGTCAACATTCTACAATACCCAAGGGTACAGCCGTTCAGTGGCTGGAACTCCGGGGAATTGGAGTTTGAGTGGGTCATTATATGTGACAAGCGACATGCTCGCTGGCACTTATGCGCCGTTGAGTACTGAGCTTTGGGCTGAAACGGGCAATAACTCCGGTTATTACATTATGGGATTCTTGAGTGGCATGAGCGCTCGGTCCTTTGGTGCGACGGCAACAGTCGGCTCACAAGTTGGCGTCTTCGATGATACGACTGGACTTTGGTCATATTTCAGCACCGCTGCTATGTCTGCCGGTTGGAATACATTCAATATCAGTTATAACAGTTCGACGGCGTCAGTGAATTATTCCGTGGACAATAATGTGGTCACAACCCAGGGAAGCACCATTACCAGTCAGGATCCGAGTGCCAATAACCTCACAACAGCTCTCGTTGAAAGTTATAACTTCTATGGCAACGGTAGTGCTCCGGCAACTGGTAGCTACACGGTCAATTGGCAAGCTGCCCCGGTGCCGGAACCAACAACGATGGCATTGGCTGGTTTGGGTGGACTGGCTTCTCTGGTCTTCCTTCACCGTCGTCGGAAAAATTGATCTTTTGATTCAGGTTCTGGGCTTCGCTTTGTTCAAGCGAAGCCCTTTTTTATTTCAAATAATTTCAATATGGTAAGATAATATCTATGAAAGAAACAGAATCAAAAATCACCATCTTCACCGACGGTTCATCTCGTGGTAATCCTGGACCTGGTGGCTGGGGGAGTATTGTTGTGGCATCTGGAAGTAAAATTGAAATTACAGAACTAGGCGGAGCTGAAAAACACACCACCAACAATAGGATGGAATTGACTGCTTGTCTCGAAGGGATTTCACACACACCAAGGGAATCACATATTCTAATAAATACAGATTCTTCCTACGTCATCAATGGCATCACAAAATGGATTCATGGTTGGAAAAAGAATAATTGGAGAACAAAGGCTAAGGAAGACGTTCTCAATAAGGATTTGTGGGTTAAGTTAGATTCATCTGTAGCGGATAGAAAAGTTGAATGGAAATACGTTGGTGGTCACATTGGTATTCTTGGTAATGAACGTTGTGATCATATTGCCACTGATTTTGCTGATGGTAATAAGCCTTTACTATATGTAGGGTCTCTCGGGAATTACGATCTACCAAATGTTCTAGACGTTTCACATAACGAAACCAGTTTGATTAAGAAGAAATCAGGCTCTTCAAAATCTAGTGCAAAAGCATATTCATACATAAGCATGGTTGGTGGAGTTATTGAGACGCACAAGACTTGGGCTGAGTGTGAAAAGAGAGTAAAGGGAGTAAAAGGTACAAAATATAAAAAGTCTTTGAATAGTGTAGATGAAGCAAAGATAATTGAGGAATGGGGTACTCTCTTGTTTTGATTTTACTGATTATTTATATTTATTTTATTTAGATTTCATCACTGCTGGATATGATGATTCTCTATGAATAGGAGGATCATTTTATTTTGGATTATTTTTGGTGGAGGAGCAGTCCTAAGAGTCTTATTATCATTTCATCAAGATACTCCTGATATAGGTAGTTGTCTCAAGCAACAGGTGAATGGAATTGGAAATATATCAGAAGACCCGTCATTTACTGAGAGCGGTCAAGTGCTAATAGTAGATGTAAGAAGTTTGTCACCAGTAAGTAACGTATCTTTGATTTCAAATATATGTGCTCAAGATATTTCTTTACGAATAAAGACCAAACTTTACCCACGATTTCATTATGGTGACTCAATAAATTTTATTGGTAATTTGTCAGCCCCATTTAATTTTAAAAGTAGTACTGGCAGAGCTTTTGATTACAAAGGTTATCTGGCAAAAAGTGATATTTTTTATGAAATAAAGAGTGCTGTAGTTAAAGTGGAAACCAATAATACAGATAACTATGCCGATTGGTTGACATCAGGTCTGTATAGAATAAAGCGTAGATTTGTAAATAATTTGAACATCACACTTGGTGAGCCGCATTCAGCTTTGGCGGCAGGTTTGGTCGTTGGAGAAAAAAGTGCCCTTGGAAAAGATTTGCTGAATGATTTTAGAACTGTCGGACTCATTCACATTGTCGTTTTGTCCGGATTTAATATCACTGTTGTAGCCGATGCAATGCGCCGACTTCTTTCAAGGTTTCCACGTGTGTGGGGAATAGTCATCGGTGGAATAGGTATAATTCTTTTTGGTATTTTGGTAGGTGGCGGGGCTACTGTTATTCGTTCATGTTTCATGGCGAGCATAGCTCTCATTGGTAATTTGATTCGTCGTGACTATAACGTTACTCGTGCACTGGTTTTTGCTGGTTTGCTTATGCTTATTCAAAATCCACTTATATTGCTTCACGATCCATCCTTTCAACTCTCATTTCTAGCTACACTTGGACTCATACTACTAGCTTCGCCACTAGAAAAATTCTTTTGGTTTATTCCTGATAAGTTTGGTATGAGAGGTATTTTTTCTGCTACGTTCGCTACACAAATATTTGTTTCACCGTTCATACTATATTTGATGGGCCAAATCTCAATCATTGGGGTTGTTGCTAATATTCTCGTCCTCCCATTTATTCC
>CAIRAF010000086.1 GCA_903876465.1 uncultured bacterium
ATTATTTTATGAAAATCACCCGCACATCTCTAATATCAGTCACCAGCCTCCTAGTTGGAGGATTCATCGGTGCTTCAGCCTTGATAGCTCTGGCAGATAGTACATGGACATCAGCACCTAGCTGTTCAACTATGCCATGTAACAATACACCAGCACCACTAAACGTAGGAGCAAGTAAGCAGACAAAGTCAGGATGGTTGGCTCTCACTTCTGGTTTGATCACAGGAGGGCTACAGATCTTGAATGGTTCAGCTCTGACTGGAGGTGCTAATGGTGCAGTTCTTACTTCTGATGCCAATGGTAATGCGACTTGGACGACATTACCAAACACTAGCTCTCCACTTCTAACTAATATCGGCACAGTTACATGGACAGAAACTATCAATCAAACTGGTAGTTATTTTGGTTGCGGTCCTGTCACTGGTTCAGCAACCTGTACTTCAGGTGTAGGAGCTAACCCATACCCACTACCTGGATGGAATTGGAATACCGGGGCAATCTCTTGTCCTTCTGGATATGCAATGCTGACTATAAACACATCTGATTCATATACTAATCTAGGCGGAACATCTCTCCAAGAAACAATAGGCAAAAAGGGTTATTGTGTAGCATTTCAGTAGAAATAGTTCTGCAGTTATAAAACTTAATAAGTATTATGGTCACTTCATATCAAAACCCAATTCCTCAAATGCCAATGTCTACTTCTGACGAACATCGTCGTTTACTCAATATGTATCTAATCATTGGTGCTATTGTGATTATTTTCGGCATGTTGTATTGGTGGACCACAGCCAATCAGACTCCTGCTCCATCTACTGCGAGTCAGATACAAGATCTTCGTGCTCAGGTAGCAGAAGCTCTCAGTAAAGCGCCAACCCAAGTATCACAGCAACAGATTATGTCAGTCACCACTCAATTGAATGCAGTAAAGACTACAGTTACAGATGCACAGAGACAGGCGGTTATAAAAGCATTGCAGGAAAAATAAGTTTATATTTTAATCAATAATAACAGTAGTTTCGCGCGAATGACTTTTATCATTTGGACTTGCTTTGATGAATAGGGCGATGACACCAGTAGCTATAACCAAGATACTACAAATAAGGTATATATCACCATAGGCCGCAACTTGTGCCTTGAGTTCCATTAAGGCAACTCCAGCTTTCATGTCAGTTAATGATAAAGCATGTACAGAGCTATTTGCAGCTATAGAAACAATTTTATTGTTAACAATTGTGGTGAGTAGAGTGCTAAATACAGCAATACCAATAGCTCCAGAAATATTACGACCTAGAGTTAGAACACCGGACGCCATACCAACTTCTTCATTTGGTACTGAGTTAGTAATAATACTTGTACGTTGTGACATGCCTAGACCCAAACCAAATGACATGATTGCCAGGGGAATGATAATATCCAATACACCTGAACGCGGATCCAGAAATACCCAAAAGAGAAGAAAACCAATACCAGCAATAAAACTACTCATGGCTATAACGTAACCCGGTTTAACTTTGCCAATCATACGTCCTCCTATTGGAGATGCAAACATAAAGCCGATAGCTAGTGGTATGAATAGGTATCCAGAGTGAGTGGCATCCATACCTAAAAATGTTTGAGCAAATATAGGAATAAGGAATACGCTACCCATCATTGATAGAAAAACGGCACAATTGTTGAACAGGGCATTATTGAAGTTGGAATTTTTGAAAAACTTGAAATCAATCATAGGCTCAGGATGTGTTTTTTCTATTCTATAGAATACGATGGCTGATATGATGGTAATTGAAGAAAGAAGAAGAATACCTCCTGATGTCCAACCCCAGTCTTGACCTTTATCTAGCATGAGAACAAATGTTGCTAAGGCTGTGCCAAGTGCAGTTGCGCCCCACCAGTCAAAATTATGGGTTCTTTTCTCTGATACTGATTCTTTGACAAAGGCTAGTGCCATAGCGAGGCCAATGAGCCCCACCGGTAGATTTACCAGGAAAATAGAGCGCCAGCCAAACATGTCTATAAGTGGTCCTCCAACAAGTGGACCAAGAACGGCTGCGGAAGCAAAAGCTGATGACCAAATACCAAGGGCTTGTCCACGTTGTTTGTGATCTGTAAAAGTAACAGCAAGTATGGCCATGGCGGTTGGTATATCAGCAGAACTTGCAATAGCTTGAATAATACGAAAAACAATCATTGATGAGAAATTCCATGCAAGACCAGCCAAGACAGAACCAAATATAAAAATGACGAATCCTGCTATATAGACCTTTTTACGCCCTATAGTATCGCCCAATTTGCCCCATACAGGCACAAAGACTGCGTTTGCTATCATGTACGCAGTTGCGATCCAAGAAGCTAGTGTAGTGCTAATACCAAAATCACTGGCCATATTTGGAAGGGCCAAATTTACTATGGTACGGTCAACTGTTCCTAAGAATGTTCCAACAATGACCGTGGCTAATACTAGCCACTGGAGATTCGAATGTTTCATTATTTATATATCCAAACTTTAGCTGACATACCATTTTTTATTTCAGGATAAGTATTCACATCGAAACGAATTTTCACATCGAATTGATTGATTTGTCGTTTGTCAGAAATATTGAAAACAATATCTTCTTGGCGAGCTGTTGGACTTATCTCGTCAACAATTCCTTGGAATGTTCGTGAACCGAAAGCATCGAGAGTAAAAATTACTTGTTGGCCAACCTTTATGCTACTCAAACCTTTGTCTTCATCTATATGAGCAATAACACGAAGGTCATCAGGATTTACAACCTGCACAACTGGTGTACTAGGTGAGACTGTTGTTCCTAGGGCAGTGTCAGTGTCGGTGATGACACTTGAAGCGGTTGTTTTTAGAAGTTCGTTACCCACGCGCGCTACCACTGTATCTGGGCCGACGATATCACCAACATTCACATATACTTCTTGTAGAATTCCTGGTGCGCTAGGGGATATGTTCGTAATTGATGCAGAAATTAAGGCTTTATCAGTATATACTCGTCCCATAGAGACGAAGTAATAAGCAATTCCACCCGTACCACCAAGTACAATGACTGCAAGCAGTCCTGTCATAACCCAGATGTTTTCAGTAAGTTTTTTCATATAATTAAATAGTAATATAATCAATTAGTAATTTTCTGTACCGAAACTTGCAACTACGTCACCTTCCTTAAGTCCTGATAACACAACCGTATAACCATCCGCTCCAGTAATTCCTGTTGTGATCGGTTGCTGTACGAATTGGCCTGTTGAATTCATTAATAGAATAAATTTCTGACTACCATTGGTTATGATTCCACGTGTAGGAATAGCGAGTTCTCCAGAAGAAGTTGCTGTTGTAATTACAGCATTTATTGTTAATCCAGAACGAATTCTTGTATCAGGTTGATTGAAGCGCAAGGTGACCTTATATGAGTTAACTCCTTGTATTACAGTTTCAGCTGGACTGACGAGGTAGACTGTAGCAGGGAATGTCGTTCCTGAACCATATGCATCAAAAGTGATTGTTGCAGGGTTACCAACATTCATGGAGCCAATACTGTTTTCTGGGACGTATGTTTCTATGTTATAAACTCCTGTGCCAATAATATTTATGTTTTCGTTAGCTGAAATGCCAGGTACAACGACTTCTCCAACTTTCATATTTACATCGGTGACCGTGCCATCAAAAGGTGCAAGAATGTAGCTCTGAGAAAGAGCGCTTTGATAGCCTTCAACTTCTGCTTCTGCTTTGGAAAGCAAAGCTGATTGTGATGCTATATCCTGACTCTGAGCTCCAGCATTAGTAAGAGCTAGAGTATCTCGTGCACCACTCCAAGCAGCATCTGCTGCTGTAAAGGAATTTGAAGCACCGGTTACTTCTTGGCTAGCACCATTAACAAGAGCCATGTCCATATTGATAGTGCCCTGAGGAAGACTTGAATTTCCTGTTGATAAGTTATTTGCTATCGTACTCAAATCACTCAAAAATGTTTGAGCAGCTAGCAATGTAGAACGAGTAACTGCACGAGCAGACTCTATTGAACTCGTCGACATGTTGGATGGGTTGATCGCACCTAAGACATTCTTCCATGTCGTCAAGGTATTATTCAATGTGACCAATTCCTGGTCAATATTTGTTAGTTCATTTTGACTCTGTGTACGGATACTGATAACTGGGTTAACACTTGTTCCGTTAGAAAATAGAATTCCTGCTTTATTGTTCACAGCATCCGTTGTTTGAAGATACGAATTATTCATGGCCACAAAAAGTCCTGTGGTTGCGTCACTATATTTTTGATTATAAATAGCAAGTTCCTCTGGTCTTGCTCCACCTTCGGTTTTACTTAGTTGCGCTTCAGCTGCAGCTTTATCGGCAAGAGCTCCATCAAGCTGGGCTTGAATAGTACGAGTATCTAGTGCGGCAAGAATATCTCCTTTGTGAACTACATCGCCGGCATGTACCGATACTGTCTGTATCTTTCCTTGAGAGCTGAATGATAGTGATGAACTATCTTCAGGAACTATGGTGCCTGTTGCGCGAACAGTAGCAGTTATATCTCTTACAGCTACAACTTCAGTACTATATGTTGGCGCATGACGAGAAAGTACATACGATACAATGATTATTATAACGGCCAATAAACCTATACCACTACCTATCCAAATTTTTTGATTATTTTTATTCATAAATTTTAAGATTGTTTTACTGTGGGCTTTGTAATTTAAGTAATATTCTGGCCAGTTCTTTTTGTTCAGTTTCTGATAATATCGATACTCGATTATTGATAGCGGCATACAATATTTCTCGTGTCTTTTCAAAAGTTTTTTTGCCGTTTGAAGTCATAGAAATTCGAGTCATACGACGGTCATCTTTATCTTCTGTTCTCGTTATCAGTTTGTCAGCAATAAGACGGTCCACGATAGCTGTCGTAGCCGGTGAAGATATGCCGAGCTCGTCAGCAATATCTTTCATTGACGGATTCTTGTGCTCACTGACTATAGTAAGAGTTTTCATCTCCAGAAATGAGCAGGAAGGCGAAGCTGTGCGCATCGTCTTGTACAAAGATCTTGTGAGTGGCACGAGAAGGGAAGCGATGTCTGGTTTTGGGTCTGTGGACATGGTATTTGAATAATTAATGCTATAAATAGTTAAGTATGTGAACTATTATAGCAGATAGCAAAAAAAGCGCAAATCTATAACGCTCAAATCATTTATCTATCTAACTTGTACATTGGCCAGACAAATAAGAGGAATATGTTTGCTAATGTAAAAATTGTGGCCAGAAACCATGAAGCGATGAAGTAACTGTTTGAATATAAAAGTATTAATGCCACTACACCCATGAGTAAACCAGAGCAGTCAATTATTATTTTTTTACGAATAAGTCTTGGTTCATTGAGCCTACCAATAAGTAATACATATTTTAAACATGCAATGTAAAAGAGTATTATGACAATATAAATAAATAATTTTGGCGAATTGAATGTATAAGCCAGAGAGACATAAGCTATGACCAATAGACCGTCAACAATATCCTGTAGCAGTGTGTGTTTTCCAACTATCTCAGTAAATAATTTCAGAGAATAATATGTATTGAGTGTAAGAACAATATAAAAAATCAATAGAGGAAGCGAATCATGAATATTATTTATTCTAAATAAACTTCCCAAAATACCAGCAAGAATAAAAAAAGTAGTAGTTACTAAAGTTTTGGTTTTTGGATCTACACGATTCATGACTGGTATTATTTTAAACGGATATCTTTATACTTTTTTGTAAAAGGCTTATGAAAAATCACTGGCCAAAGAAAATTGATTACATACACCCAACTTGTTTTAATAAGTCCATCAGATATATATCTTCGACTAGATGAATATATAAAGAAACTCATGTTGAAGAGTACTTTTCCATGTTTATTTAACCTTCTTGCTATATCAGTATCTTCACCAAAGAAATCTATAGTTTTATCAAATCCCCCCATATCAATAAGTGCTTGTCTCTTCGCTGCAAAATTTCCACCAAGAACCATAAATCCAACCATGCGATATGTTGTTGGTCCGACTAACCACCAAATACCGTGCATGATTTGGTTTTTCCACCATGGTCCATCGTAATATCTGTATGGTCCGCTAACACAGACAATTTTATTATTTTTGGAATATATTTTCTCTAGTCTTGAAACCCAACCGTCTGGCAATAGGGAATCTGCGTCTATATAAGCAATAATATCGCCACTTGCTTCTTCTAGTCCTCTTTGTCTAGCTCTAGTAAGTCCTTTATTTGGTTCGTGTACAACACGTACACCAGAAAATTTACTAGCTATGTCATTTGTTTTATCTGAACTAGCATTATCAACCACTATAATTTCATGAAATTTTCCTGGAGCATTCTTAAGGACAGAAGAAATACATTGTCCAATGTAACCTTCTTCGTTGTACGCAGGAATAACTAGAGAAATTTTCATATATATTTATCTTATAACAGTCCACTCATTACTTTTGGCTTTCTTAAACAGCGCAAACCAAATAACATTTATGAACCATGTCCACAAAAGTTTTGGCCAGCCAATCTTGTGTGCACGACGACCGGTATGAAATACAGTTAGTTTCGGATCAAGCATAGTTCTTCCTATCTTCGATAATCTATAGAACATATCAGCATCTTCTCTGGTAACTAGATTAGCATTGAAACCATGAAGCTTGTGAAATGCAGTCGATCTGATCATTTGAAATTCTCCCGTCGATTCACCTTTATGAAGAACGTTATTTTGAAAACGTATAATAGCGCTCAATATTCCAAATACCAGCCAGTCTCCAAAAGTTTCTAGGTGAGGAAAAACTCGTAGTCTAGCCGTTATAGCAACTAGATTTGGTTTATTTTCAAATCGACTCAATGCTTCATTAAAAAATTCATCAGTGTGTAGTATACGGCTATCGGCATCAAGAAATACGAGGAATTCACCAGTAGCAGCAGCTGCGCCATCATTTCTACCCATGGCTATAGTCTGTCTCGGTATACCACTATAAACAACAACTTTGTCTGCATATTGTTTAGCAATTTCAGCTGTTTTATCAGTACTCTTTCCATCGGAAACAATAATCTCGTGAGGAATAGTTAATGATTTTAAAGAGGTTATCGTATCTTTGATAACTGATTCCTCATTGAGTGTAACAACGATGATTGAAAGTTTTGGATTCATATTATAAATTTTGGGCCTTTTTCTTCAGATATTTGAAATATCGATATCCCAAAAAAGCAAGGACAATAATAACGGCTGTTATAGATATCTTACCAAGAATATTATCAACAGTTATATACAGATTACTAAAGAAGAAACCAATAGAAAGCAATAATCCAGTCCATACCAACTGACCAGTTATATTTATAAAAAGAAATCTTCCTAAAGGTATTCTGATCATGCCAGCTGTCATGAGAGTGACTAGAGCTAAACCAAGACCGTTGGAAATCTTTGATAAAAATAAGATGCGATTCTTATAACGGTGAAAGAGTTCAGTCATGTGTTTAACTCCTTCTTCAGTTATATTAAAGCGCTTGCCATATTTCGCAATAAATACGTGCCCATATTTTCGACCGATGTAATACCAGACAATATCTCCAAAAAGATCACCCAACATAAGTGCGATGTATATAGGCCAGAAATAAAAATAACCTAGACGAAGAACTACTCCGAGAATGAGAGAAATCCAGGGGCCTTCGATACACGCAATTACAGCTATGGCACCATAAACAAGGTAATCGTGTATCACACCATAATTAATGATCCAGGTAGCGATGTTGGGTAATTGATCCATGTCTGTATTTATTTGACGATTTAAACAGTATAGCGCATTTTCGTGATATATTAATAGTATGTATAAACACGTCCTTAAGCCAGTTCTATTCTTATTTAATCCTGAATCTGTACATGATTTGTTTACTTGGACAGGTGAATTTCTTGGTAAATTCGGTATCACTCGATGGGTCACGTCGTTTATGTACGGTTATCGTCTACCTAAAGGTGGTAAAGATATTTCAAAAACTGTTGATGGTATTTCATATCGTACACCGATTCTTTTATCAGCAGGTTTTGACTACAATGGCCGATTGAGTCAAATTTTGCCTTTTATTGGATTTGGTGGTGAAGAAGTGGGCTCTGTGACCGCGAGACCATGTGAAGGTAATCCAAAGCCACGATTAACACGTTTACCGCAATCAAAAAGTATTATCGTTAATAAAGGTTTGAGGAATGAAGGTGTTGATGCAATTATTGCAAGAATAAAAGGAAGAAGAAATATTAATATTGAAGAAAAAAAATTTGTTGTTGGTATTTCTATAGCACGAACTAATGATGAAAAGTCAGCGCAGTCAGTACAAGCAGGGATCGATGATTACGTTTACTCTTTTAAAAGATTAAATGAAGAGGGGGTTGGTGATTATTATACAATTAATATCTCATGTCCAAATGCCTTTGGTGGTGAGACTTTCGCTAAACCTGAATTATTGGCGCAACTTTTGCCGGCTCTTAAAGTTATTCCGTGTATTAAGCCTGTGTATATAAAAATGCCTATAAATATTGCATGGGATCATTTTGCACAGTTACTTAAAATAATTGATGATAATAAATTACAGGGTGTAGTTATTGGTAATCTAAATAAGGATTACAGTTGGCTTGATGTTCGTGAAGAAGCACCAAAAGAATATGTTGGTGGACTTTCTGGCAAGCCGTGTACTCATCCATCTACTGATTTGATTCGTAAGACAAAAGAAATGTATGGAAATAGATTCACTATTATCGGCGTTGGTGGAATCATGTCTATTGAGACTGCCAAAGAAAAGTTCGAGGCTGGTGCAGATTTGATTCAACTTATTACAGGTATGATTTATGAAGGACCTGGATTGGTAAGTAAGATTGCGCGAAGTCTCGAATAATGTTCAGTGAAATATTGAGTTGTTCACACTTGAAGTAAAAAGGGTGAATAACTCCTAAATGAAAAACGACCGTCTCCGAAGAGGCGGTCGCAACGACATTGGATATTAAATCAGTTTTCTCGACCACTGTGATGTTCTCGGCGGTAGCGTCCGAGTCCAGCGAGAGATAAGTTCGATTCGTGACGTGATTCGAGCCTCCTCGTTACATGGCTGAGGTGACCCTTCGACATATGTGGTTGATTTGAAATTTCCTCGATGACCTTGCCGTAAATTTTTTCCATACGCTTGGCATAGTTACGAGCCCCTTGTATCAAGTCAGTAAGCTCCTGGTCGTAGACAATGTTGGCTGTAATACCAAGAAGGCCTTTCAAATCATTAACGATGGCCTCTGCCGGTATATGCATGACTGAATCTAGCGACACATGTGTTGATACCTCGCGCGCCGACTCTTTTTCGTACAGGAAGACTTCGTTTTTGGCCTGCATTTCTACCAATTCCTCAGCCAGCCTGTTGATTACGAGATGTTTGAGGGGATGTTCAAGTCTCACAATTACTTTTTTCTTCATTATTACTCCTATTTGACTTTGTTTAAAGATCAGACGTTTACTATCATTGACCTTTATACCATATGATATAATAAAAGCACGGCTATTTGTTCACAAGCTAAATTATCTATTTAAATAAATATTTTCAAAATATGAAAAAAATTCGTGTAGCTATAAATGGTTTCGGTCGCATCGGCAGAGCATTTGCTAAAATTTCAAAAAATCGCGATGAGATTGAGCTCGTCGCTATCAATGATCTTGGCAATATTGATAATTTCGCTTATCTCCTCAAGTACGATACTGCTTATGGCGTCAGTCAATATGAGATTTCAGTAAATAAGACAAATAATTCACTAGTTATAGATGGTCACGAAGTTTTGTTCATTTCAGAGCGCGACCCAAGCCTGCTTCCATGGAAGAAACTTGATATTGATGTTGTTGTTGAATCAACAGGACTTTTCACTTCATCTGAAAAAGCTAATGCTCATATCCTCGCTGGTGCAAAGCGCGTTGTAGTGTCAGCTCCAGTTAAGGATGCTCCAGATTCTCCAATTCAAGGCGCAACAGTCCTCATGTCTATGAATGAAGATAAACTCGAGACTTGTGCAATATCTTCAAATGCTTCATGTACAACTAATGCTGGTTCACCACTTATCGCTATCCTCGACGAATCACTCGGTATTGAAAAAGCTTTGCTAAATACAGTTCACGCTTACACGGCCTCACAATCACTAGTTGATGGACCTGCCAAGAAAGATCTTCGTGAAGGTCGCGCCGCTGCACAGAACATCGTGCCATCATCAACTGGTGCCGCTATCGCTGTTACCCAAGTTGCTCCACAATTGAAAGGACTTTTTGATGGTATTTCTATCCGTGTGCCAGTTATTACAGGTTCTCTTGTAGATGTCACCTTTATTTCAAAGAAAGACACTACCGCTGAAGAAGTAAATGTAATACTTAAAAAAGCTGCAACACTTCCACGTTGGAATGGTATTTTCACTGTGACTGAGGAACAGTTAGTGTCACATGATATTATCGGTAATCGTCATGCGTCTATTGCAGACCTCGCCTTCACTCGTGTAGTTGGCGGAAATCTCGTTAAGGTCTTGGCTTGGTATGACAATGAGACAGGGTATACGTATACTTTGGTTGATCATGTTATAAAGGCTGGAAGGTTGGTTTAAAAATGAAAAAAATAAAAACAACATTGTTATTTAATTTATTAACTATTTGTGTGTTTGTGATAGTTGCGTATCTTTTCTTTACATTTGCAACACTTAATGTTTCGCAAACACCTGATTTACAGCATACTTGTCGAAATAAAGCGGAATACATTTCTCAGGATGATTGCAATAAGATTGATATTTCTCTCTATGTTTTGTTTTTGTTTGTTGGTGCTGGCTTGGCTCACGGATTATATGTAAATCGAAAAATCTTGATACATAAATAGTGAGAATTTCGTATAGTTATGGCGAAGAGTCCGGATTAATTTCATTATATCCTTGATAATTTCTTCATCAGAATTTGATTTCTGTTTGTTAAACTTGTTGCATTAAAAA
>CAIRAF010000087.1 GCA_903876465.1 uncultured bacterium
AAATCACCCGCACATCTCTAATATCAGTCACCAGCCTCCTAGTTGGAGGATTCATCGGTGCTTCAGCCTTGATAGCTCTGGCAGATAGTACATGGACATCAGCACCTAGCTGTTCAACTATGCCTTGTAACAATACACCAGCACCACTAAACGTAGGAGCAAGTAAGCAGACAAAGTCAGGATGGTTGGCTCTCACTTCTGGTTTGATTACAGGAGGGCTACAGATCTTGAATGGTTCAGCTTTGACTGGTGGTGCTAATGGCGCAGTTCTTACTGCTGATGCCAATGGTAATGCGACTTGGGCAGCATCGACAGCAAGTGGACTGAAAACGACAGGATATGTTGATTGGACTGAGTCATTTAATTCCGCTACTCCAGTTGTTGGACTTCAACTTACGTGTATCAAAGCTGGGGGAGATGGATCGTGTAGCCCGGGTTCATATTCCATTCCGTATTCAGGAGGATCATTTTATGTAGCCTACAGTACAAGTTTTGGATGTATAAATGGCCCTATGCTTGATACTGTTGCTAAGACAAGTCAAACCATTGTTGTTGGTGTTGGTGTTGTCACAACTATCGAACACGTAGGTTATTGTATTAGTATATTGAATTAGTTTCTAAATCATGAATTCTGTTTCTTATCAAAACCCAATTCCTCAAATGCCAATGTCTACTTCTGACGAACATCGTCGTTTACTCAACATGTATCTAATCATTGGTGCCATAGTCATTATTTTTGGCATGTTGTATTGGTGGACTACAGCCAATCAGACTCCTGCTCCATCTACTGCGAGTCAGATAAGGGACCTGAGGGCTCAAGTCATTGATGCTCTTCGTAACGCACCTACGCAAGTATCACAACAACAGATCATGTCAGTCAACACTCAATTGAATGCAGCAAAGACTACTGTTACAGATGCACAGAGACAGGCGGTGGTGAAGGCCTTACAGGCTAAATAAGTCTCTAACTTATTTAGTAAAATTAAAAGGGGAGTGTAAATGTCATAGATACTGGCTCTATTTCTGTCCAACTGGCTATATCAAGCTTGATATCCTTAAGTACACCATTGTCTTTATATTTTAAGGCTTTATTTTGCAAAGCATAATCATATAGTTGACGAGTAATTTTTACATCATCAATACAGTATTTAATGATTTTATCTACTTCGCCATTTTTCCACCATTCGACGGCTTCTAGTCCATGGCCGGACTTCTTCACGCCAAGCGTTGCTTCAGCTACACCATCCAGTTTCAAACGACGACCAAGCTTGAGTTGAACCTCGCGCATAAGGTCAATACTTTTGATTTTACTCAAGTCTCCAGGGTAGTATTTATTCAAAAGCGGTATATCGAAATGATCACCATTCCATGTAACAAGAGCGTCGGCTTGTTCAATGATAGGCCAGAGTTTCCCCATATCCTTTTCTGTGAAGCTCTGATAACTGTTGTCAGAAGAATCGTGGATACAGATAACGGAAATATCTAGGTCAGTTGGATCGTTTGAGTTCACGTCCTGAAAGAGGTTTTTTGTTTCAATGTCAAAGGTGATTATTCTCATTGTTTTTATTGTGAGGTTGAATTATATCTGATTTTAAGAGAATAAAAAAGCACGCCTTTGGGGCGCGCCGTGATTGAGTGACGGTCTTCAAGAGGGAATCGGATCAGGAAGAGCTGTTGGACTTAGAGTAAATGCCTCACGAATCTTGTTGAGTACCTTTTTTAACATGCTAGTACCCGGAGGTAATGGGGTGCATGCAAGTAAATAGTAAAATACACCATATAGACAAAAAGAAAAAACGTATACAGTATAGGGTGAACACTGTAAGTCACCTGAAATTATTATGCCGTTCAGCAATATCATTGTCACATACAATTTCCTAATAATTCGTGACCATTTGTTTAGTCTTTCTTGGTTTTTGAACTTAGGATTTACTTCGAATTGTCTCTTTGTGACTAATAATGAAAGATAGGCAGATAAAAACAATATAAAACTCATGCCACATAAGAGTGCCAGATGGGGTTGCGGGCTAACTTCGGCAGAATAAAAATTTGTACTGATCATTAAGCCAGCTGCTATATACAAAAATAATTCTGCCAACCAGAAACAATCTTTTCCTGTCAATCGCTGGAATTTGTGCGCTTGGCGCTCAAACTTTTCGATAAGAAAATCATCGATTTTATCTAACGGGTTTTCAATCAGCATAAAGTATCCTTTCAGGAATACTCTAATACTTTATTTTACATCTGTCAATGGTGACTCCTCACCACTCTTTAGGTCCTTAATCTTCAATTTACCAGTCTTAACTTCTTCCTCACCAATAACGATAACTTTTGGAATATGGCGTCTGTCAGCATTTTTGATTTGATCACCAATTTTCTTATTTGATAGATCTACAGCGACACGAGTTCCTTTTTCGCGAAGAGATTGGGCTATATCCAGCGCAAAAGGTGCATTTTCTTCGCCGAACACACATATTGCAATATCGGCTGGTGGCAAATAATCAGGACTTCCAATGAGGGGTAAATTGTCATATGTCTCCATGAGATCTTGAGCAACAACATCGCCAGCGCCAAATCCTACCGCAGGAACCTTTTCATTTCCAAAGAGAGCAAGAAGTTCATCGTAACGGCCGCCACCAAAAACAGAACGACGATTCTGTGGATTGAGATCATATACCTCAAAAACAATACCAGTATAGTAGTCAAAACCACGCATGAGTGTTTGATCAAAACGCGCATTGGTAATACCAAGCTTTTCAAGTCCTTCTATTACTGATCGAATTTCTTTTACACCTTCATGTTCACTTGAAGAAGTCGGAAGATGGGTCGCAAATTCTTCAAAATTTTGTGAATTTAGGAGTGTTAAGAATTCAGCAGTTTTTTTATCATCTCTAAATATGTCAGAGATGCCAGCCTTGAAGACTTCTGGCTTAATTTTTTCTTTCTTATCAATCAATTTTGAAACCTTACGTGCATTTTCATCATCAAGACTAAATATTTCCTTTGTGATGTAGTTCATCACTTTTCGATTATTTATACGTATTTCAAAATCAGAATCCTTCAGACCATATGCTTTGGTGATGTCGTAAGCCATATTGATTACTTCAATTTCCGCGTTGATTGATTGCACCCCGAATAGATCGACATTTAACTGCCAGTGCTCACGAACTCGTCCTCGTTGAGGTTGTTCGTAACGAAAAAGGTTTGGAATAGAGTACCAGCGTAATGGAAAAATAAGCTCGCGCTTCTTGGCAGCCACCATACGAGCTAGAGTAGGTGTCATTTCAGGTCGCAAAGTGACTTCACGATCGCCACGATCAGTAAAAGTGTATGTCTGCTCATTTATAAGCTCTTCACCCGATTTTGCTCGATAGAGGTCAGCTGGCTCTAGGACAGATGCACCATATTCTTCATATCCGTATTTTTCTGAGACTTTACGCCAAATATTAAAAATTTTCTTCTCAATTGCCATATCAGCAGGGAAGAAATCTCGCACTCCTTTATAGGCTTCTGTGGATAATTTTCGCTCTTTCTGCTCGCCGGATTGGTCTTTTGACATGGGTGAATTGTAGCAAATATGAACCAAAATTAAAACCGTACATCCTCGCTTGTCGCTATAAAAAATCCCCGCCAGCTTATGGAAGCTAGGGGGACTTGAGTGTACTTAAGATTTTGAGCGATTAAGCCGTAGCCAACTGGGCTGAAGAGACACTTGGCTCACGTTGCTCATGCCAGCCTGTCTGGGCTCCTGGAATCGAATGGGCCGTGGCACCATGGTATTTCTTGCCTTCCACCTCGTCCATGAGACTCCGCGCTGAATCAGTGCGGTTATCAAGGCGCTTTGCCATGCGTAGAACGTCGCGAGGACTGAATGTCCGTTTGAGGATTCGCATGATTTGATCCCGCACCGGCAGTATCCCGTTGATAAGGATGACGCTGTGTGGATTGGAACGCTTGGCCATGCGCGTCATTTCACCGATATTTCTGGTGAGTAAACGGAAGCGGTCAGGAGCAGAAGCGTCGTCACTACGAGGGCCTTCCATTTTGGCCCGATGGTCAACACGTTCGAGACATGTTGCTTCGCCGATGTTAATGGCGAAAATAGTGTACGGCACGCGGTAGGACATGAAGCGTTTCATCTGGGCGGGATTCCGTGGAAAGCCGTCGAGGACGATTCTACACGTGTGTCCATCTTGAACAGATTTGTGAAGTTCGAACGTGTTCAGCACTTCTTCTTCAAAGGCCGAAATGACTGGGGCATCGGACAAGAGGCCGCCGCCATCTTCAATGCCCTGTTCCTGTTCGAACTGAATTCCTAACGGAGTTTTTCTCCGCCGATGCTGTTTAATAACGTCACTCATGACGATTCGGTAGGTGCCAATACTTTGACCCAAATCGCAGATGATCCGACCTTTTTTGTTCTTGCCTGCGCCGTTTGGTCCCATGAGGAGGACGAAGTGAATTTCCTTCCGTAGGGCACTGATTTCCCGAGCCGAGTCAAGTGCCTGTTTTAATGTCGCTATTTGTTTTACCACGATTGATCCTTTGGTTGTTTTTGTCGGTTTAACTGCGTGAATTGCTCTCAAAATCTTAATTTCCAAAGAGCAGCCAGACCACAATATAACACATTATTTATAATAGGCAAGTCCTATATTATTTGTCTTTTTTTAAATATTTTTCATCAGAATTTTATCTTCAAATAGTATTATCTATTTCGCGTCACATCCATTTTATTGGCGTAAATTATTAATATAATTATAAAAAATAATATGTATATTTGTAAAAAAATTCAAAACCTGAGGAAAAAAGAAATCTCAAATAAAATGAAAGGGTTCACCTTGATTGAAGTACTGGTCGTTATCGGTATAATCGCAATATTAGCTGCAGTTGTTCTTGTTGCAGTCAATCCAGCTCGTCAGTTCAAGCTTGCTCGTGACTCTCAACGTGTCAGTAATGTGAATGCGATTCTGAATGCCTTGGGACAAAATATGGCAGAACACAGAGGGTCGCTAATCTGTAATGGTGTACAGTTATCGTTACCAGCTGGTGGACAAGAGGTCCTATTACGACATGATGGTTCTGGCGAAGGATTTGATATAGGAGCATGTGTAGTGCCTGACTATATGTCAGCTTTACCTTATGATCCAGGTTCGACTACATTCTTCTATAATTCGCCTGATTCATATAATACTGGTTATTATCTTACTCAAAATGTCGCCGATAACCGTATAACTATACGTGCAAATGGTGAGATAAATCCTTCCATTGCGGTTAGTCGCTAGTTCGGTTACAGTTAATAGATGAGTTTTTCCAATAGGTTCTTTATCACTATGATCGTTCTCGTATTTTTTACGGGTTTGGGACTCATAGCAGGATTGAATATAATTATTCGCTCACAAACTAATGGATACGAGCAAAATATTCCTTCTGTACCAGTGACACAATCTACTCAAGATTCTCAAATGGTAAGTGAAGAGCCCTATATTGTTTCTACTACTACAACTGTAATTTCTGCACAACCAGAAACCATCGCGCCTATTAAAACAGCGAATCAAATATCAGCAGCAGCGTATCTTGTCGGTAATGTCCGTACCGGCAAGATATATCTGTCTTCGGGTTCTACTCAAGTATTACCTGTGGCCTCTATGTCAAAATTGATTACTGCAATAGTTTCCACTAATACACTTTCTCCAACAACAACTATAGTGATTTCTCCTGCAAATATGGACGTGGCTTCTGATACAAGTAACCTCATTGCCGGAGAAAAATTTACTCTTAAAGAATTACTTCAACCACTGCTTCTATCCTCTTCAAATGTTGCAGCAGAAGCCATAGCTTCTACCGATGGTGGCCCAGAATTCATGAAATTAATGTCTAGTATATCTTGGGAAGTAGGAATGCCAACGGCATATTTTGCTGATCCAAGTGGTATTGATCCAGAAAATCACGCTTCAGCCAGAGACATGTTTGCTTTATCTCGTTATCTATATACATTCCGGCCAGATATTTTGAGTATAACTCGTACGCCACACACTGTTATTGCTACCACGACCGATCATGGTTCTCACGTGATTGATAGCACACATCCATTTGTCTCCGACCCTAGGTTTATTGGTGGTAAGACGGGGCGTACACCTGAAGCTGGAGAGACGATGCTTACCATGCTCAATATCAACAATCAGCCAATTGCATTTATCGTTCTACATTCAGCAATAGGAGAAAGAACTCGAGATACTGATATTCTGATAAATAAATTTGAGGCACTCGGTCTCTAATAGACTATTACATTACGGATAAGAATTCCTCGTGCTCTTTTCTGAATATCTTTATAGTTATTATGTATATTGTATAAGTAATGAAGAAAGCTGCTGCAACGTCGATTGAATAGTGAAGATGACCCAAAAGTACGATAATTCCAAAGAAAATAGAAGTGGCTATACAAAAGATTCTTGTAAGATGGTGTTTCCAAAAGACTAGAGCCATCATGAATGGTAGTCCTGTGTGTCCAGAAAAAAATAGATCTGCACCAGTGCTAAATAAGAAGAAATTTGGATTATTTGATAAGGCGTGAAGTAGTATTGCCGAGCCCCCATCTATAACAGCATGATCCGGAAATGGCCCTATATGCGTAAGGGTAATGAAACCGGAACGAACTATTACGAATATGGCTATACTTTTTAGGGTGAAGGGAAGTGTTTCTGGGTTTGAAAAACATAGAAAGGCAACCCATATTCCAAAGATGATTGGTCCAAATACGAAAATATAGTCAACATCAAATACAGGAATATTGCTTAGTACAATATCTGCGACTGCACCAGAAGCTCTGTCAACAGCATATTGGGCAGCAAAATAGTTTATAACTAATGAAATTAAAACCAGTCCAGAACTGACAAAGAAAGATCTTACAAAATGAGGATGAGCAAATGCTCGGCGGTATTTTTCTGTTATTTTTTTAAACATGTTTAGAACATATGATAAAGTTTGAACCCAACCCATATACCTGCGAGTCCACCGACTGTACTCCATATGATAGCAGAAAAAGAAAATGCACTATCTCCCCAAAGTGTGGGAATAAAACCACCCAAGGTTGATCCTACAAATACTCCGATCCATATCAATGTCTTTGCTGACATAGCTCAAAGTATACTCTATATATGCCTCGTGATACAATGCGCACATGTTGACGTATATACAGGCTAGTATTTTGGGTGCACTCCAGGGAGCAACTGAGCTCTTTCCAGTATCAAGTCTTGGTCACAGTGTCATACTACCAAGTCTATTTGGTTGGCATATTGACCAGAGGGCAGACATTTTTCTTGCTTTTCTTGTAGCAACTCATCTGGCTACAGCATTAGTCTTGTTCTTCTTCTTTATCAAAGATTGGATGAAGATTATTAAAGGAATTTTTCGTTCACTGAAGAATAGAAATATTGATCAGCAAGATGTTTACGCAAAGCTCGGTTGGCTCATTATTGTTGGCACAGTACCTGTGGGTATTCTCGGTATTCTATTTGAGCAATCACTAAAGAATTTCTTTGCTTCACCACGTGCAGCAGCTATTTTTCTTATTTTAAACGGAATATTGTTGTGGGGAATGGAGATATATAAGAAAAGAAAGAGTAAAGAAAATAAGTTGGTCGATTTGACTGATTCGGTAGTAATAGACACAAATATTTCCAGCATATCATGGGGTTCTACTATTAAGGTTGGAATTGCTCAATGTCTCGCCCTGATCCCTGGATTTTCTCGCACAGGCGCTACTCTTGGTGGAGGTTTGGTTGTTGGACTCGATCATGCTTCAGCAGCACGCTTTTCATTTCTCCTAGCCACACCGGTTATCATGGCTGCAGCAGTACTTAAACTCCCAGAATTGGCTATCACAGGTACAACTGCTGTTATAGGACCAATTATTATCGGCTCACTTATTTCGGCTATTTTCGCGTATCTTTCAGTTAAATTCCTGACAAAATATTTCAAAACACACACACTAAAACCGTTCGCTATTTATTGTGTAGCTTTTGGAATCCTCTCCTTATTTCTTTTGATGTAGTACTACTTTTTACCTCCCTTGAACCATGCATAAGCAAATAGTCCCAAGCCCAGTATAAATGAGGCTAGTCCGTGTTTTATATGGATAGTTGTTACTCCGGTTTCATATCCTGGTATGAATGTGGCAAGTGAACCAGCTGGTGTGATCCAGTAATAGATCGCAATGATGACGAAGATGATTCCAAGAACTACAGCACCTTTCCCTAAACATTTTTTTGACATATTTTTTTTAATTAATTTTAAATGATGATTTTTTATTAAACATCCATAATACTATGCCAGCAGTCAGTGTGTGCATTAGTATTAGAATAATCACTATAAATGCCGTGGCACCTTGATTGTCATAGTCAGTTGAATAAGGGAGCATGATATCGGGTATAAAAGAGAGGATAAGAGCAATTACCGCAACCCAAATAAATATTTTCTTGAAATTATGTGAAAATAAACGTTGTATGGCGACATATACAAATCCTGCCGCCAAAACACCAAGAAAAGTGAATTCTATTACAGGACTATACCAAAAGGGTGAAAAAGTTTGTGGAGCCTGTGCAATTGGACGAAAAATAGCAAGAACAATTACGTTTAAAATAACTGAAATTATGGCAGCGAGGATAACATCAGTAATGAATTTCTTTGTAACTATTTCAATTGTTTTACGCATAGGTAGCAGGTATTGTATCAGATAAGCCAACTTTCTATAAGTTTTTTCGTTTCCTCTGGTCCAGCCACTTGGATACAGTCTACACCAGTGGCCTTGGCAGGAAAATCATTACCGCCTTGGAATAGAGCGTCACCAACGAAGACTTGTGTTGTTCCGTCCTCGTTTGTAACTGTGATTGTTGTGATTGACATAGTATTGTTATTTTAATATCTATTATTTGCTCGAACCGCCGTTTTGGGTATAGTTCCAATTCCCCTGCTTAGGGTTAGTCTTTGAACCTATTGGCCTCTCACCCTTAGCATAGCCACTGCCTGAGCCATGCTCTGGGTACTTCTCACCTCCACCTTTACCAGAGTTTACACCATTCTGCTTATACTTCTCGCCTCCATTACCTCGGGCGTTCATGGTTGTATCCTTGAAGTGTGACTGTCCACCGTTCATGGTAAGTCCCATTGCCATCTTCTTGGCCATCTCTTTCTTCTTATTCGCTTGTGTGTAACCGTCGTTCATATATTTATTATTATTTTATTAAGCCAAGAAACTTTAGAAACTCATTTTTAAGATTCATTGGTGAAGCTTGGTTTGGTTGAGCGGCTTGTGATTGGGCTGCATTATTCACAGCAGGACTAGAAGGTGCGGGATTGGACGGTGCTGGATTGGAAGGGTATGGAACCATTTGCTGTAACATTGAAGCTGGAAAGTTAAATCCTTGGTATGATTGTGGTTGGGCAGCTTGCTTAGCTTGCATTGCTTTGTCAAAAGCAGGACCACCAGTCTCCCATACATCACGACCAGGGACATCACCTGTCTTTCCTGGGTATCCTTTTAGGGTTTGTAGATATGCTTCAATATCATCGTTCCTATATGGTAATAGAGCCTCTTTATATCCATTTGGAAAACTTGTTCCTTCACCAGATGGGGGATTAGAAACCTGATAAGGTACACCAGGGTTTTGAAACTGCGAAACAGTCTTCGGGTCATACGATAGTCCTTGATGACCTCCCATGATACTATTCTTTCCTTCTAAGAAGGAGGAGCCATTGATGTTTGGAAATGTTGTAGGAGCTCGGTTATATATCTGGTACTGTCTGCCAGCAGGGTCACGATATTCGTTATAATTAAGAGCAGGACCGTAATCTACTCTATCATACGGATGTTTTCCTCCTTGCATATCAACCATTGTCGGAATACCAAATCCACTACTACTAACATCAGTTGGGTCAGGATAACCTATTTGATTGCTTGATGTACTTAAATTATAGCCTTGATGGGTAAAGTCTGCTGGAACTTGTGGTAATGAAGAAATCTGTTGTGCCTTAAGTGGGCCAGAAGGAAATGGTCTAGGACTTTCTGCCTGTGCTTGGGGTGCAATCCCATTACCCACAGCTTGAGCACCACGACCTATAAGACCAGCAGCGTTCTTTGCTGCCCCACCTATGGCTTGCATACCTTGTCCTGCTTTCTGTTGTAGTCTTTTGACGTATTCGTCCATGGGTTTATATTAAAACATTCTTTTATCTGACATACGGTTCTCACGGGCATACTTCCACATGTTCTCATCGTGTCTTTCCTTGCCGTGTTTGATGAAGTCGTCCAAATAAGATTCAAGACCTTTGCGCTTCTTCATCTTCCCTGCCATCTCTTTCTTCTTAGCTGGTACAACCTCCTCACCCTTATGTAGTTTATATATACCAGTCTTCTTAACGTGCCCTCCTTTCTTAAACGAACCGTCTAAGAGTTGTTGTTTCATACGAGCGTTCTCACCTATCTGTCCACCGACTTTAGGAGCATGGGACATTAAGCTCTTAATAGGAGCTTCGGGGTCGGGTGCTACATTAGTCTTAGGTTGGGATTTGTGCCCAAACCAACCTTCAACTGTATTTCCTAAATTAGATAGCCAGGACATAGTATTTTAATTAGGGTCTCTATCATGTTCCTCATTAAACCTTTTAGTTTCGGCATTCTCTTTCTTCCAATCTACTTTATGAGAGCGTATGTAGTTTGCAGGACTAAA
>CAIRAF010000088.1 GCA_903876465.1 uncultured bacterium
GTGACTGAATAACTTCTGTATGAACAAGGAAGTAAAGTATGCCGCGAAAGGCGAAAGGGCTGAGTAGGGCAGTCATGAGGCAAAAATTACAGATATTGTTCTAAAGCGGGTGCAAATAAAGTGAATCACCCCGTATTCACCTACATGAGAGGTGTTGGTCTGCAGACTGATATTTTTCATGGAATATGTTGGACAAGTGGCGTTGGTTGGTCGCCAGTCCACGCAAAGCAGGTGGGCCTGTGGCGCGTCAAAAATAAAAGCTGAAGCAACCCCTCACATGCGAGTAACAATCTAATCTCGCCTTCCTGAATGAGTCAGTGAAATAGAATTATCAATTTATTATTAATTAATTTAAAATAATATGAGTAAAGAGAACAAGGGTAATATAGTTATTTATCAAGGGGAAAATGGTAATGTAGAGCTACGGGCTGATGTAGAAAATGATACTGTGTGGGCAACACAAGCACAGATTAGTGACTTGTTTGATGTTAATATTCCAACTATTAATGAACACTTAAAGAACATTTTTAAAACTGACGAATTAAAGGAGAATTCAGTTATTCGGAAATCCCGAACAACTGCCAAAGACGGTAAACAGTACCTGACCAATTTCTATAATCTTGATGGAATAATCGCAGTCGGTTATCGCGTCAATTCAAAGAAAGCTACTCAATTCCGTATTTGGGCGACTAAGACACTTCGCGAGTATATTGTTGATGGTCACGCACTTAACAAGCACCGACTAGAATCTACTCCTGAGAAACTTGTAGGCTTATACAAAACGATCGCCTTTCTTGAATCAAAAAGCCTCAGTGGAAAGCTTAAAGGAAGAATGACTCTTACTTTAACTGAGAAGCTTGAACCTACAGAAAAATAGGAGTAAACTTGGTTCATTATGATATACACAATAATAGTTATCGTTCTTCTATTAGCAGCCGCTTCACTCCGCGTCGTCAAAGAATACGATCGTGGCGTTATATTCTTCCTTGGTAAATGTACCGGCGTAAGAGGCCCTGGTCTCATTATTCTTGTTCCAATCTTGGAAAAGATGACCAAGGTCACGCTCCGCACTATCACGATGAATATTCCTTCACAGAAGATTATTACGAAGGACAATGTTTCTATCGACATCGCAGCCGTGGCTTACTACCACATAGTTGATGCTCAGAAGTCTGTCATCGCTATTGAAGATGTCTATTCAGCAGTCAATCAGATCAGCCAGACGACTGTTCGTAATATCGTTGGTAAATTCTCACTTGACCAACTTCTTTCGCAGACAGGTGATATTAATTTACAAATCAAAGATGTTATCGATGCTCACACAGAACCATGGGGTGCTCAAGTTACTGCAGTCGAGATCAAAGACATTACTCTTCCTGATAATATGCAACGCGCTATGGCCAAGGAAGCCGAAGCAGAACGTGAGCGTCGCGCCAAGATCGTTGCCGCAGAAGGTGAGTTCCAGGCCGCAGTCAAACTCGGTGAAGCTGCTGACATCATCGCTCTCCACCCAGTGGCTCTCCAACTCCGCACTCTCCAGACCATGTCAGAGATCGCTACAGAAAAGAATTCAACCATCATCTTCCCAGCTCAGTTCATGACAACCGTGCAGGAAGCAATTGCTACTATTAAGGGTGATTCGAAAGGGAAGTAAAACAAGTTAAAACCCCACCAGACAGATGTCCGGTGGGGCTGAAAAGTTTTATGATGAGCACTTTCTGCTCTTGGTGATTAATTCACCGATGCAACAGTGCAGACTTTCTGCTTTCTGTAGGCAATGCTCGTGATTATCAGGCATAGGACAGCAGCCATGGCTGGGTAAAGTCGATCTTCGACTGTCCACGCCTTTCCACCAAAGCATGACAAACCATTTGCCACTGCATATCCGAGGTAGATGTGGCCGGTCATCGTATCTGACTTTTTCCACGAATCACGAATTTGTGGAATACCAGAGATCGCTCCGGCAATGGTAGCCGCGATAGTTGCACCACGTGGTCCACTAAAATACCAGACGACTAGGCAAATGATGACAAGTCCCAAAACAAGCGTTTCGAAACTCGTCCATTTGAATAGCTTCTTGTAGATAAGTGCAGTAATCACGACTGCTCCGCAAATGCTGTAGACCACGAGAAGCAAATAATTGCCGTGTTGAAGGATGATGCTCGTGACAGCAATGACGTCAAGTGTCACCCAGAGCATCCACGTTGCACAACTTTGCTCGATCTGATTTCGGAGAATCCCAGCGATCAAAGGGTAATACAACACTATCGCCAGAATGCTACCGGACCAAATCATAATTTGATTTATGTTCATCGTTAACTCCTGTTGTTGAGGTTTAAAGGATCTGTTTACTACTTACTTGTTATTATAGCACTAATTGTGGGTGACTGTCAATACATACCAAATCCAGAATAACGTTGTATTATGTAAACATTATTCACTGGCGACTAATTACTACTCACATGTTTTGTAAATACTGCGGTAATCAATTATCAGACTCAGCTAAGTTTTGTGATAAGTGTAGTAAACCAGTCGAATCGATTACAGTTGAAAAATTATATGCCCCAGCTTCAATAGTAAAAAGACTCGTAAATTTTATTGTTGACAGAGTCTTTAATCTCATTTTCTTTCTCTTGGTACTCTTTGTGTTTCGAGGGTTGTTTAGTGACAATTCAAGCCAAATTTGGCTTTCTTTGTTGAGTATATTTAGCTTCGCACTCTATTACATTATCTTTGAGGGCATATGGCAGAAAACTATTGCTAAGTTTATGACACGTACTAAAGTAGTTATGCGTGACGGAAGTAAGCCGCCACTACTAAATATTATCGGTAGATCATTCTCTAGAATCATTCCATTTGAGCAGTTTTCATTTTTATTTGGAGCATATCCTGTAGGATGGCATGACTATCTGTCTAAGACCATTGTTGTTCCAAGTGATTACACTGCTGAGGATGTAAAAAAGATTGATTTTAAAAGAGTTAGACATGAGAAAGGAAGTAATGTGGCTTTAGTTATAATTGTTGTTACCGTATCTTTACTTGTTGTTATTGCATTCATCGGTATACTTTCTTCTATAGTTTTGGTGTCTCTCAATGTTGCGCGACAAAAAGGGCAGGATACTACCGTCAGTTCATCCTTGAGTTATATTCAGGCTCAGGCTAGTTTATATAATGAGAATTATGGTAATTATTCTGTAGC
Organism: uncultured bacterium; assembly: GCA_903876465.1. GTDB lineage: Bacteria > Patescibacteriota > Minisyncoccia > Phycocordibacterales > PALSA-1337 > C7867-002. Next base: position 3,200 of record CAIRAF010000088.1, read on the forward strand.
AAAAAACTGTTATCAAGGTATGTATTCTGGACAAGATGTATCTAGTGTTATTTCTAAATTAAATTCATTTGCTGGAGAAAGAGTAGTTTGCTATGCCGAGAATACATCCTTTGCAGTATCGGCAAAATTAATTTCTTCTGATAAAACAGTTTGTGTTGATAATAACGGTTTTAATCCTATAGGCATTGCAACAGATATCAATAATGTGGCTTCGTGTCAGTTGAATCAGACTAGCCTTTCCGCATCGAGCACACCTGTAGAACAGTCACTGAATACATATTCGGATAGGAGATATTTTTTTAGTGTCCAATATCCCTCTGACTGGGAAACATATGCAGAGACAACTGGTAGACCTTATTCAATATTCTTTATAGGACCGAATTTGTCATTATCAGCCGGTCTTCGAGGTTCAGTCGTGGTTAATATTAGTGAAAACAACACACCACAGGATTTGAAGCTCATCGCATCGCAGTTTGAACAGCAAATACAAGAGCAAGCAGATACGCAGGGCAATCAATGGAAAATATTGTCCAAGAGTACCGATACATTCTTGAGCTTACCTGCATTCCAATATGTCACTACAAAACTTCGTACGTTTGATAATGGAAAAACTTATGTCAAACAAGAGTCTAAAATAATTCTATTTACCAAAGGTAATTTGGTTTACGATGTTGAGTATAAAAATGATATAGATAATTTTGATCGTATGTTGGCGACAGGTGATCAAGTCATAGCAAGTTTGCAAATTAAGTAGAACTTAATTCTATAAAAAGAAATAGCGCACATCACCAAGAGGGTGACGTACGCATTTCGTGAATCGGATCAAGGCATTTGTTTTGCCCGAAAGAACTTGTTACCTACTGCCGAAGGGAACTGGTAGTAGTAGGTGTATCCGATGATACCGAACGTTTGGTTAGTTTCCGTCGTCCAGTGAATTGAATCACTGGATGTTTGGATTGATTGTGCGAAGTAGTTTTCGTTGGTGGTTGTATTGCCGATATATGTTCCGTCCGGCACACCAGCTACTCCGTTCGCTAATTGAATGGTCACACTGCTATTCGTCGGAGCCGTCTCGTCAAGGACCACCTGACTCAGGTCGTCGATGATGTTGCCTGTGTTATTTGGTGACGAACCATTTCCCCATGTTAGGCACATGCTAGGATACCAACCAGACGAAGCTGGGTAGTAGATGTATATGGAGAATTGCTGCCCAGCGATTGTGAACGTTCCAGTCACAATGTTATTGTAGATGTCACGATTGTATTGAACGTAATAGTTGACATGATTAACGACATCATGGACAGTCGTTCCGCTTCCAAGAATCATCCATTCACTGGTAGTAAACGGATCAACTGCTAGGACGGTTCCGCCATCAGGCAAACCTGGGACATTGACTGCAAAATATTCTTCGTAGCCTAATGATGCGTCATTTCGATCCGTGCAGGTTCCTTCAGTAACAATTATGTGACGCGGATATGAATACCCCTGCGCCACTGAATCCCAATACAAGATATTCGAGTAGAGGGAGCTGCTGATGGATGGATACCGAGTAATCGGTTGATTTTGAGCAACTGAGGTGCTTTGCGCCAAGGCGCTAGAGCAAACCAACAGTGACAGACAAACCGCGAGTGTTGTTTTCATTATTTGATATATATGTGGTTGAAAGGTTCAGGACTTATGCCAGTATTATATCACAAAATGGTGATTTGTCAATAATGTGATAAATGGCTTAAAACCTTATTCAAATAAGAAAATACGCACACCCAACCTTGGGCATGCGTATTCTTTGAAGTAAACTAATAAGGATCAACAGTCATCATGATGGCCACACCGTAGAATCTACCAGGTGACCAATTGATGAGTCGCTGAAAATCAGGAGTTAACTTTTGACCAGGAATTTGAGATTTCATCGTCAATACAATGACGGTGTTAGACTTGGTTTCCTCATCCACCATGCCACCAGTGCCACTCTCGCCAGGTACCGGATCATAGTCAAAGAAGATATATGACAGATCTGGACGAACGTGAAGCATGAAGGCCCCGTCAAATACCCGATCAGGATAAGTGAAAAGATGAATGTGTGCTGGGTACGATTCCAGCGTCAAATTAACCTCATGGTTAGAATGAAAAACTTTATCAAGATTGAAGGCTGCCTCCCATTTTGGAACCTCGATTATTGGGTAATTAGTCGAGTTGATATTGTAGTGGCAGATAATTGCATCGTCCTGATTTGGACTATCGCGAAATGAGACAATCGGAACAATTCTTTCGTGTCCCGAAAATTCATTTGTCCCGATCAGGCGATATCCATATTCACCCAAAGAGGAATTTCCTTTGTTATCCATTACGTGGTGGGCCGTTAGTAGCCAACCAGGCAATTTAGCAAAAGTGGTGCCAGTACCGATAAGTTGCCATTCATTTGTTTCGGTTTCCCGAAACATTATATGAACAGGGATGTGATTGGTATTTGCACGGGCCGAAGGATTCAGCTCCGAAATGGAAACATGACGAGCTGCAATTGCGTCAACATTTGTACCGTGACCAAACGATTTAGCTTTTTCGGCCAAGGTCATCGGTTTATTGGTCTCCAGAAAGGCTGTGACCAGACTGGTGATAATGCTAGCCGCAATGACAATAAGTCTCCGAGAGGTGAAGAAGGGTTGCTTCACCACCTTTTTCTTGTGTTTATTTTTCATAAGTCTTCAGTTTTGAGGGATCTAGTTTGCCATATTATTAGCACAATAATCAGTCATTGTCAATATATTAAGAATTTATCTAAATTCAAATAAATATAGAAAATGCTATAATTATTGAATGACATCATATATTCCAGTTGTTTTACTTATAGCGGTCATTATTCTTGGAATTACCTTATTGATACAATCCCTCATTCTCTTTGCTGTAAACAAGATCTTCAAGATTGAAGGCGTCTCATACAAAAAAGCCTTCCTGATTATTTTGTGGAGTTTCTTGGCTCAAAGTGGAACAGTGTTGTTTTTTGCTATGGTTGGTCTAGGCATACTAGCTCCTTTATTCGGACTCGTTGTAGCTATAGTTATATTTTGTCTAAGTATTAGAAGATATCATGCACTATCGTGGGGTAAAGCCTTTGGAATCTATTTTACGAATCTTGCTTTGAGTATTGCTGTTGGTGTAATAGTTGGTTTGGTGGTTGCTCTACCTGTAAGAATATTTTTGGCCGAACCTTTCATTGTGAATGGCTCAAGCATGAGTCCGCATTTTGAAACAGGAGATTATTTGATTATAGAAAAATTTGTTACAGATTTTAAGCGTGATGATGTAGTTGTTTATAAATCTGAAGCAAATGTGATCGGTAGTACGTATTATATAAAGCGTATAATTGGTTTACCGGGTGATCATGTTGTATTAAAAGATGGTGTTTTGATGATCAATGGTATTAAACTAAATGATTCTAGGCTCGTAGGTCCTATCAATGGAAGTAATGATCTTACATTAGGAGCTGACGAGTATTTCGTGCTTGGAGACAATTTGTCACAGAGTTCTGATTCTAGAATTGTTGGACCAATAAAGAAGGTTAATATAGCTGGTAAAGTCGGCGTGAATTTTGGTGTAATATAAATTAATTTTTAAAATATGATTGCATTTATGGGACAATTTGAAAGCGGACCAGAAAAAATTCCAAGTAAGGAATCTGTTATGGAAGTTCTAAAGGTATTAGCGAATGGCAGAGAACTGATGATTTTGCGAGAAATAAATGATAGATCGGAGTTGCAACTACTTGAAGTGGAGGCCAGTGGGGGTGAAATGGATGAAACTATTCATTTTGAATATCGTAAAAAAGCAAAATATCCAAACGGTTCACCTATCAATCCGATAATTCATATAGAAATTTATGAAAATGATGTCTGTTCTAATGGATATAATGTTGCAGAATTTGACCCTAATACAGGCGAGTGGCACATGATTGAATAAAAAATGTGCGACCACTTGCGTGATGCGCACACCTAATGACATTTTGATTTTTTTCTACGAGCCGGTGAAGCCTTGTGGCACAGTCTGACAAAGTCATCTGTGACATGATATTGCTTATCGGTGTCATGAACAATCCAACCGTTAGTTGCAGGATTATCAAACAATGATTTCGGATTGATCAATCGGTAAAACTTGAAATCCTTGTGACCAGCTTTGGCAAACAAGTTTTCCATTTCTTCTAAAGTGAATGGCCCCCAACGATGTAGACGTTGACAGAGTTTGATTATCCAATAGGCCGAATGGCCACTATCGACATCGCCAAAAACTCCACTAAAATCAGCAAAACCTTTGCAGTGTCTGATATTTACATCCAAGGGCTGGATGGGGAAGCTCTGACTATCAGTGATGATATTTCTCTTCATACAATCCTTTGTTAAACTTCTTTGACTTATTTTAAACATTATAACGATATACTACATATGTCAATAGGCTTATACTTGTAACTCTAATGGATGCGTAGGCTTAACTGAGATATTAAACACAAATCCTTTTTTGTTATTTAATATGAGTAATAAACAAA
>CAIRAF010000089.1 GCA_903876465.1 uncultured bacterium
AAAATATCCTCAAGTAACTTTCTGAGTTCAGGAATATCCCACTGGCCATTTCCTAATTCATATATACAATGACCTTTAGTCTCTTTATCTACTACTTGAAATGTTTTGTAAAATGGCTCATTTGCATCGACAACGCAAAAATCTTTATCGAGAATGAGGACTGGCTCACGGACGATATCTATAACAGTCTTAATATACGTCCAACTGTTGTCCCACAACTTATCAACAAAATCTGAGCTATTATTCTCTGATTTATCTTTTGACTCAAATTTTTTTATCTTAGTTTTTATCTTTATTTTCTTGTTAGTTTTCATATACTACATGGCGCTCAAGGCCTAGTATTATTACAGTAATGAGAGTACAGTGTAATGTAAGTGTAAAACTCCTGTAATATTGCTGTAATACAGTTGTAATGTGACTGTAATATGGCTGTAATGTCTTGTAATATGGTTCAATCTCGAACGTCATATACTTGCATGACCAAAAAAGACACCCTCGAAATACATAAGATGATGACGAATGCGCATCATGACTTCCAAAAAGGTTTGAATACCCGAGCTTTTTTCAAGGTCGGCAATCATGCCACTGGCGAGGATTTGGTCCAGGATACTTTCATGAAGACGTGGAAGCATCTCGTTAACGGCGGGAAAATCCATATGATGAAGGCTTTTCTCTACCATATTTTAAATCACCTCATTATTGATGAATACAGAAAGCGCAAATCAAGTTCACTCGATGATCTTCTCGAAAAAGGATTTGAACCCGGTGTAGATGATACGGAACAACTATTTAATAAATTTGATGGTAAAGCGCTTTTGCTTTTGATACATCGTTTACCTCTAAAATATAGAGATATTCTCAATATGCACTATATTAAAGATTTAACTCTGTCAGAAATGTCGGCTATTACTGGAACTTCAAAAAATACTATCGCTGTTCAGATGCATCGCGGAGTAAAAAAACTTAAATCACTTTACGAACAATCCTAAGCTACTAGGACATAATCTAGAGTCTTCTTGTCTAAATCAGCAGCAATGGCCTTTAACTTCACCTTATCTCCAAGTGTATAAACCTTATTGGTTTTCTCGCCGATTATCGAGTATGACTTTTCATTGAAGACAAAATAATCATCACCGAGAGCACGCATACCAATCATACCTTCTGATTTACTTTCATTTTCTTCAACATACATTCCCCACTTGGTTACTCCAGTAATTGTTCCTTCAAAAACAGTATTTAAACGTTCACTCATATATTCAACTTGCTTCAATTTCTTTGATTCACGTTCTGCTTCAGAAGCTGCTATTTCGCGGCGAGTTGAACTTTCTGCAATCGTCTGGAATGCAAGAATGTCTTTATCGCCAAAAGGTTCATTGTGTAAATGCTTTGCTAAAACACGATGAACAAGCAAATCAGGATAACGACGAATTGGAGATGTAAAATGAGTATAGAAATCAAATGCCAAACCAAAGTGTCCAACATTCTTGGTTGAATAAACTGCCTTTTGCATTGAACGGAGTATGGCTGTACGAATCAAATTCTCTTGAGGTTTACCTTCAATTTGGTCAAGAAGATCATTAAGATTGTGAGCTGTAACAACTCCGTCTTTGTCCGCACGCAAATCAAAACCAAGAGCTTTAACGAATAAAGCCAAGCTCTTTATCTTATCTTTGTCAGGCGCATCGTGAATTCTATAAATAGCACCGGTTCACGGCGAGAAAGTTGATCCAAATATTCATGCAGCGTCTTTTGTTTAAAATTAATTGTCATGGATTCTCATTTTAGATCAAATAATAGGAATTCACTATTACTTTTACCTATAAATTTCATTTGGGCTTCTTTTTCGATCAAGACCGCATCCCCCGCCTCTAATGTTTGACCATCAATTGATA
>CAIRAF010000090.1 GCA_903876465.1 uncultured bacterium
AACTGATATTTTTACTGATATTCTGAAAAAACCCCTAAAACTGATTTCTGCAGGCATGTTCATTATTGATCTAGGTGTTGTTTTGGTTGCTATCATTGCATATGAATCAAGTCGGGGTGTCGACTTAGGAAATTTCTTAGGCATTCCACCGTCAATGTACTTCTATGCCCTATTTTTCATAGGTTCCATCATGGTTATTTTTGGCTCTCGTAAGTTTGCAAGTCGTCCCGCCTAATCCTTCAGCACATCCACATTATGTGGCGAAATGAACTATACATACATCGGATTTTCGACATAAGTCTTATATTTAAAGGCCTACTTTCGCTTATTGAAGTCATTGGTGGATTTGTAGTTTTATGGATCAATCAACAATTTGTATTAAATATGGTTTTGGCTATCACTGCAGATGAACTCTCTGACGATCCAAACGATTTTTGGGCCAATTTCCTTGTCCATGGTGCACAATCATTCTCTTTAAGTTCACAACATTTTCTAGCCTTTTATCTTTTGAGTCACGGAGTTATAAAAGGATTCCTTGTTCTTGCTCTTTTCAAAGAAAAACTCTGGTCATACCCGCTCGCCATGGTCATTTTCTCACTTTTTGGTGGATACCAAATATTTGAATTTACTCGTACAGGATCTCTATGGTTGCTTGTGCTGACAGTGCTCGATATTTTCATCATTATCCTCACTTGGCATGAATATCGATATATGAGAAAAACTGGTTTGAAACCAAAGTGGGGCAAATAAAAAAACCGAGTGCCCGCGAGCACTCGGCCTTGTAATTAATGTCTTAACGCTTCACCTCCCCTCGATCATCGAGAGCTACAAGGAATCGGCCGACAGTCGTCTGCAGATCCTTTGCAACTTCTTCAAGATTCTCGAGAAGAGCACTGCGGTGTATCAACGGCATCACCTCGAGATATTCTTTTATCTCATCTGGATTGAGAGTTTTGAGCGCCTCCCCGACAGACCAGATGCGACTGAGAACCAATGCCGTTTTCTTCGAATCCCGCGTATGTTTCCATTCGCGGGAGTGGCAATGAACTTTGGACTGAATGAAAAAACTTTTTCCTCTTTCATAGATGTGGTTTATAACCTTACCCCCATCGATGTTAGCGTCATTTTTCGCTTCACTCCATACCTGTGACTGGAATTCAGGTTTGATTCGAGCAAGTGCAACCCCTTCCGGAATGCCCACCCTTTCACTCATCGGCGTCGGAGGATCCAAGAGTGAACGAATATCCTCATGCAAATTATGCAAATGGATTACATTACCAATGTTTACTAGATTTAACCCACTCATTGTGGCAACTTCAGAGTTGGTCATCATCGACTCTTGTGTCATTTTATACAGAACATCAGAGAGAACCACGAGGCTATGACTGCCGCCACAATGCTTGTTGATGAATGCAGAAATAAGACGGTTTGACTCAGCCCAAGCTTTAACAGGCTCTTCGAGGCGCGGCCTTCCGAAATTTTTCTTCGGAACATTTTCTTGTTTCGGCACTGTTGGCACCGGCGGAACCGTTTCCTTCGGCTGAGATTTGACTGGCTGAGCGAAATTCAGACCTTTAAACTTCTGAACCGTCTCTTCCCAGCCCATATTTTCTGAACCATTCTCTTCGGTTACTACTGCAGGTTTTGCACTCGTAGTAACCTTGACCGGTTTATCCGGTATTTGCAAAATCTCCGGCAGTGGAGCGCACGGCGCGTCACCTTTGCTGACTTCAGTCTCTGCTTGAACAAGTTTGACGGTGATATCCCACATCGAAATTCCAGAACCGCTGACCGAAAACACTTTTGTACCATCAATGTCCGATGAATTAACAAAACGGATATTTCCACTTTCAATCACCCGATGTAATCCATCAACTTCCCAAACCAATTCATAAGGACTGTAAGCGGTCAGTTTTGAGGAATGCCTAAATATTACCACCCGCTCGGTTGGCCCATTGGCCGTAGCAGAGCCAATACCATCTTTGGAGTGAAGTATGTCGGTGAACTTATTCTCCTCCAGAAAATCTCTGGCTTCCTTGGTGTTTGGAACAACGACCGAAATGATAGTGAAAATAACAAATTCTTCCACTTTTTTCGATGTTTTCGCATTTTTCTCTTTCATAACTTTTATTCAGTTGTAAGGCATGCTTGTTTACATGCGAACTACGTTTGTTTGCTGAAAAAACCATACCATATGAAGATGGACTATTCAACTACTGAATAATAGAAGGGACTATATCCTTAAGCAAAGAAACTGGCGATAAATGCCACTACAATCAAGGTTACCAGATTTGCAAATATGTCAGAAAAGAATTTTTTCCATACTATCGTACGATCACAATTACTCCAAAGTATTCCTGAGCCAATAATTGGCACCATGAAGCAAAGCCAATTGAAAATGACAAATCCAAGTGCGAGTGTAAAAGATACACCATTCCTCATACTCATTAGGACGACGAAGACAACTGCAAATGAAGTAAGGATTGAGAGAATCATCTGTCCTGCATACATCTTAGGCATCATTTTCTTTCCTTTTTCCATCCTTTCTTTTTGCTCATCAGGTGAGAGCTTATCAAAGCCAAGATATTTCATGTGAATCCTACCCATAGGAGTTTTATTGGAATACCAAAGTGTCCCAATAATTGCCGCAATAACCGCACCAAAAATTGTAAGTAAAAATAGTGAAAGCATAAAATTTAAATTATATAATAAGACCTCCTTGTATTAACTAAACCTGATTATATTATATCAAATTAAATGTTTGCAGAGGTTTTCCTATAATTATGTTTTGTGCTTCTTCGTAACCAAGACTGTAATCAAAATCCCATCGTGGCGGTAGTGCAAAAACATATACATTATTGCGACCTAATTCACTTGCTTGTATTGGTGCTGCAGAGACTGCAAAGTTTCCGGCAAGATATGAATTCCATTGTGATATCGTAAAAACTAAGATTGGTAAGTCCTCAAATGACACAGTTGATGACCATTTCGGATTTCGTATCAAGAGCTTTGGACCACTTGAAGCAACCTCCTTTGTAAGTGCATTTCCCTGCCATGTTTCTTTAACGATTGAATATCCTTCCCAATCAATTGGTAAAGTAAAGTTAAATCCATAATCAGGATTTGTATAAGTTATTGAAATAATCGAAATATTTGGACTATTTACAACTGCGACATCATTATTTTGAGTCGAATAATAGTAATAGAATCCAGCTGCAAGGACGATTAATAAGATCACTGCTGCAATTAAAGTTTTTTTATTCATACTTATATGACGTGTAAACAAACTGAGTGTTACACCCTGATATCCCAATCAGGAATTCTTTCATGAAACTATTTCCGTTTTTTTATGATATTCGCGCGAATTCCAAAAATACCAATACTTAAAAAGAATAGACAGGCCAGAATGGCAAATATAAAGCCTAAAATAGAGACGATCATATCCGTGCTATCTGTACTGGGAGCAATCATAAATTGCGAAATCATTGAATAGAGCATGAGGGACAGACCAATTCCAGGAATAAAAAACAGAAATAGGAAAATTAATATCGACATTATTCGAACAAATAATGACTTATCCCTGCTACTATCGCCCATACCCCTAAACATTTGTCCTTCCATGGCGACAGTGTCGATCGGGGTGTAACCTACTCTAGGTAAATTAAACTCATTTTCATTTTCCATATTTGACATAAATATATTGTAGCAAACTATTAGACCGTTGTGTTTTATGATGTGGAACCAAATTACCTAACAATTGAAATCTTTCTTTCCTGAGTTAAAACAGTGACATCAACTGCTCCTTCCGTCTGAATTGGTCCGCTTACAATGGCAGGACTACGGCCAACACTATCTCGGATGATTCCATTCAATATATCAATTGATTTTACATATTCAACAGATTTTTTCGATTCAGAATTATCGGGGTCTATTTTTCCTCCAAAGATAACTACTTCCACTGTCCCACTTTCTGACCTGGCAACAAGTTCATTCAATGTCTCCTTAAGATCATTTTTAAATTTTTCAGAATACTCTGGTCCTTTATGTACAAAATATTCTGGATCCTGATGACTTATAAAAGCAACTTCTTTCCCAGACAACTTATCTTTACCAATACCAACTACTCCAGTGCAATTCAAATACTTATCTGAAAAGAGGTTTTTCTCAGTTACTGGAGAAATAACATATGTTTCCATTCCAGCACTCTTTATCCCCTCAGCATCATCACCACTTTGAAAATCAATCCACATACTTTCACCTTCCTTATCTTCAAATGATTCATTTTGAACCTGAATTGGCGGAACATTTCCAATTTCTTCATTAGGTATATTTGGAATATTATCAAATTGGTTTTCCATATTTATAGTATATCAATATTAATTTATAACTCCAGAAATAAACTTATGCAATTCAGGATTGGCTGCGAGCATTGTCTTATCAGCAAACGTCCATGGCTTTCCATCAACGGTCGTTATAGTGCATCCAGATTCTTCAAGGATAAGTGACGGTGCAGCATGGTCCCACAAGGCTCCTCCATTTGTCATATACCAATCCCTTCTTCCTGTAGCAACATACAATGAATTAATTCCAATACCATAATAGCTCGTAGCAGCTACTCTGCCTATTGAACTAGCATTAATCATCTTTTCAAGTCTATCAACAGTATCAGATCGTATACTGCCATTAATACATCCAACGGTATCATCAAGAGTCTTCATCTGCGTACAAGTGACTTTGTTGCCATTCAAATACGCTCCTTCTCCCCTTTTAGCAAAACAAAGTTCATCATGTATAGGATCATATACAACCGCCAACTCAACAATACCAGCTTTAGCTCGTGCAAATAGAACTGTGTAAATGGGGATACTTTTAGCAAAATTAAGGGTTCCATCAAGTGGATCAATTATCCAAATATATTCAGAATCTACATTTGATTCTCCTGTTTCTTCAGAAATGATACCGTCGTTTGGAAATTCTTCTTTGATTGATTCAACAATAAATTTGTTAGCTGCAAGATCTGCTTGTGTTACCACATCAAGTGCGTGTTTCTTTGTATATTGAACTTCTGCCTTTTTAAAAAACTCCAAAGTAATCTTTCCGGCTTGTCTCGCTATATCTTGAATGAATTTTTCAGGTGTCATAGGGTAAAAATAGCACGAACTAATTATTAATTAAAGCAATAATCTTATCGACAACGGCAACAAAATCTCCTTCTGTATTTACAGGTATTGCACCGTATGACAAAAGTTGTGGATCAAAATTCTTTTGCCATTCGATATTGTCTTTCTGTTCTATCTCTGTTTTTCCATAGCCAGACGGGTTATTTCTAGTCAGAAGACGATGGATATTTTCTTGTGCGCCACACTGCAAAAGTATCACTTTATCAAAAAGTGGCAAATATTCATTTATATTACCGCTGGCAACTCCGGCAATTACAACATCCTCCCTTTTAGCTAAAATTTGTTTTAGTACATTAATATCACAAATCCTTTTTACAGTTAGAAACCATTCATGTGAATGGACTGGTGAGTACTCAACTTTTTCTCCTGTTTTCACGTCTTGCCAAAAACACATGTCTTTGACATCACTAAAATCAACGGCAAAAATATTCTTTTGCCTAAGTGTTTTCGCTATTGTAGATTTTCCTGTACCAGCTACTCCCGTAATTAATGTTTTCATCTGTGTCAGTATACCAAATGTATTTGCTGGCAGTCTGGTAATATGTTGGAACCTTATTACAAGAGGTCGACCACACTTCTTAATGTTTTCAGATATTCCTTTTGGCCAATGTTATGCTCAGCGCCTTTTGAAGTCTTCAGAATTGCCCTAGATAATTTATTTTTAACACCTCTCGCTCTTATACGACATTCTTTTTGCTCAAGACTGCCAACAATAATATAAACTTGTGATGATATATTAGAAGCAATTTCATCAGAAGAATAATCGCTATCGATGAAATTATCTCTCCACCACTTCAACCATTTTGGTTTAAAGTGTTTCAAATCCTCCTTGAAATATGGCGATAACGAACAAAGAATAAGAGCTTTTGGTTTTGTCTTATGTGCACTTAAAAATGCAATTGTCGCTCCAAATGAAAAACCTAAGACAAACACCTCTGTATCTTTTGGTCTTTTATATTGCCTTGAAAATTGCTCAACGTATTCAGAAAAACGCTTTGGTTTTATTTTCTCCCAATCAATCTTAACTTGAACAGGTGTAATGTCACGAGCTTTAAATAGCTTGGCAACTTTTGCATATCTACCATACTTTGTATATTTTTCACCAAAACCTGGAATAATATAAACAGTTTTTTTCATACAGATATCATATCAGATTAATTTGCTGGGAGCCTGGTACGACATTGGAACCTTTTTAGAGGATTTAAACTATTAAATGCTACGAGGTGGCTTCTGATACATAAACATTCCATCCTCATCTGTACTTGAATACTTAAAATCTGCTTTTTCCAAAGTCTTTATTGATGATTCATTATCTTTTTCAACCCCTCCTTCAATAACTTTTACCGTCATTACTTCGGGAAGTACCAATGCTTCTGTGAGTAATTCATAACCTACTCCTTTACCTCTAAATGCTGGGCATACATAAAATGTGAAATAACCTTTCTCTTGGGATTCTATTTCAAAATCAAAAAATCCAATCGGAATAGTTTCATCATAGACAATCCATAGATATCTATTCTTAAAATCTATAAGATAAACAAAATCATCTGTTACATATGATGACAGAAATCTCATACCCAACGCATCAGATTCAAACCACTTACTAATCAAATTCTTATCTGAAATTTCGAATCTCCTAAAAGTTAATTTATTCATGTTTATATTAGCTAAACATCTAGTACAACGTCGAAATTATCCTTAATCAATATATTTGATGCCAGATAAATAAGGAACGGTTAAACCAATCGCGAGCATAATAATTCCTCCTGTCATCAGGACCGCAGGACAACCGTAAAGATTTGCGAAGAAACCTGAACTGAATGCCCCTAACATCATACCTCCATAAAAAAAGGTAAAGGTAATACCCATAACGATCCCCACCAGATCTTGGCGAGCAAGATGAATAATAGAAGAACGCACACTAGAGAAACTGGTCATAAAACCAAATCCCGCCAAAAATATACAGACGATACCTGCAAAAAAATATGTCATGAATGAAAGTGTGAGTAGGCTAGCGCCAAGAAGAGTAATCCCACAAATAACAAGTGTCCTGTGTGGAATTATGTCATTGAACTTTAGTATTACAAAAGCACCAAAAAATGATCCCAGACCTGAAGCTGCTGCAAAATAACTAAAAGTGATTGCGTTTCCATGGAACATGTCTCGAGCAATTACACTCAACATTGGTAAGTAAAGAAAACCAAATGTACATATAAGTCCTGTTAGAATGATACTTAGACGTATTCCTGGCTCTGAAAATATATACATGTAGCCCCGACTGATCAAAGCCCATATTTTTATCTTCTGATTTGGCTCAGTTGATATGACTTTTGAGGGCAGATGCATATTAAGAAGAGCGACGATGAGTGCCACAAAAGAAAGTCCATTAATTATAAATGTAATTGGAAAACCAAGATATAGAATCATGAAACCAGCCAGACCTGGACCAAGAATCTGAGCAAGGTTGTATAGCGAACTAAACATTTTTGATGCTTGTCGCACGTTATATTGGTTTTCAACAGCATCTTTGATGATGACGTTTCTACCTGGACCATCCACAGCATTTACCATACCCATACATAGAGCGAGTACACAGATCTCTATAACAGTTATCTGATGTGTATAGGTCAAAAATACAAATATAAATGCTTGTAGAACTCCAAATATTCCCGTAACAATCAATACTTTTCTTTTATCAAAACGATCAAGTAAAATACCGGCGAATGGAGCAAAAAGAAAACCTGGAGCGAGATCAAGCGCCCAAACTAAACCGACCCAAAATGGAGCACCCACTTTACCAACGATTTCCAGAATCAGAAGGGACAAAACCGCCGTTTGAAGCATGGTACCAGTCAAAGACAATAACTGACCCCCAAGATACCAGCGCATATTTCTTTCACCTAAAACACCAACTCTAACTACTGCCGTATCTTGTGTCATGTGATTTTGTTAGTAGTTATTATAGAAAACTTACGAGCTGGCAGTCTGGTTCGAGGTTGGAATTCTACTTATCTAAGATTGTTACCTTAACCACCTTTCCATTTTTGTCATAGGTAGTCCATTTACCAGCCTGTTTACCTTTAATAAAACTACCTGATCTCATTTTTGTCCCATCTTTTCTAAACCAGACCCAATTACCCTCCATGATGTTTTTTTCTAAAAACCCTTTAGCCCATAAACTTCCATCATTATGAAATTTTCGATAAGGTCTTTTCATGAGTATCTTGAATTTAAAATTATTTTTTCTTATCCCATTCTCCTTGAAACCACGCAAACCACTTTTCTCGATCCTCTTGAGTATGATTTGGATTCAGCATCATCTCTCGCATTGACTTGTGCGCTTCGTCGGTAGAACTAGCGACATGTTTACTGCACTGACTCGCAACATCCATCGGTGTCGCTCCTGTAAACTCCATCTCACATCCCCCCATAGTATTCATAATTTCTTTACATGTAAATGTTTTCATAAAGTAATTATACCAAACTTACGAGCTGGCCGTGTGGTTCGATGTTGGAATCCTTATGTAAGCATCTTCTATGTCAGTTCGGATATCCGTCAGGACATGCGTCCTGCACAATATCAACCTTTTGGGGGTTAACTAATTGCAAGATATTACCGATTTTATTGATTTGATAGGAATAAAGATCGCTGCCATTTGTTATATACATATTTCCATCCCCTTTAGCTAAAAGTCGTGGATGATCTAATCCTGTAATTATAGTGGTCTTATTGGCAGTTTTTTCGGAATAGGATCCACTCCAGGTGATTAGGTATATTATTCCAGCATCGTAATCAGCCAGAATATTTGCACCTCCATCGGATGTAAACGAGGAAATCGAATTATGAGCAGTAAATTCGCGCTGGCAGGGACCAACGTAATAAACTCCATCAGTAAACATCTCGTATGTATTATTACCAAATCCAAATGATCTCCTCGAGCTTAGGTAATATTTAAATGTAAAACTATCTGCAAGGCGGCCATCACTCGTATTGTCTATCCCGGTGTAGTATGAACCGGCGAAATCTGGAAACTTTGCGCTGAACTCCCCCATGCTTGGGTAGTAATAATCATGTCCCGAATAGTAAGTCTCAAGCCATGTGACAATCTCTTTGACGCGCTGAACCTTAAAATAATCGTTGATCGGTTGGTACACAAAGAAATAGCCGAGGAGCAACATTACTATCAATGCAAAAAAGGATATAAGCTTGTGTGTAAAAAGTATCTTCATTTGAAATGAATTGTATCACTACTGAAACACAACAACAATTTTACTAAATTCATTGGCTGGCCGTGTGGTTCGATGTTGGAACCTTTCTAAACGTTATTCCTTCATCCCTCGCCCCAGCATTTGCTTGAGTTGCTCAAGTGAGATTTCTGGATTTTTTGCATATCCAGGGTGCCTTGTAAACAACATCTCTCGAACTGCCTCTGTATCACCAGGTTCAATCGATCCAACAATTTCCTTTAAGACACTAACTGTCTTAATTTCGATCCCATCCCTATATTTCTTTTCTTCTGAACTAAATCCATGGGATACAGGAACATATTCAGCTTTATATTCATGTCCAAGTACTAAATCAAAAATCAGTTTTGTTCGTTCCAAATGAAAATCAGAAGTTACGATGACGACATTTCTCCAATTATTTTTTTCAAGATAATTCACTTTTACAAAATAAGCATTTCCAACAGTGTCTTTTGACTCATTTTCTATAAACACTTGATCTGCTGGAACCCCAAGAGAGACAGCGTACTCTTTCATCGCTTGAGATTCTGATTTCAATAGCACTTGTTTCAACTCATCGATCCAGAAACCATACTTACCACTCATAATCAAAAACTTTGAGACACCACCTTTCCAAAGCTCAACACCTTTTTGAACTCTTTGCTTAGGAACAATAGGAAGCGAACCATCTGTATTGACGCCTCCTGCTAAAATAATAATTGCATCTTTCATCTGTTTAAGTATACCAAATGTATTGGCTGCCAGACTTGGATTCGAACCAAGATACACAGCTCCAGAGGCTGCGGTCCTACCATTAGACGATCTGGCAATTTCAAAACCTTCGAACTTGGGTACCTTGCAGAATAGCGCAAAAAAGGATATAAAACAACAGGAATTTAGAGCGGATTTGAAAAACCAAACCAATAAGGAAAATGACATGAACACGATTAATGTGGAAAATTGCAACGAAGACATCGTTATGCGTCTTGCTTGCGAATCAATTCGAGCTGAAGTTGAGCCGATCCTGCAGGTGATGGGTGTGCCCTATAAAAATTGGGGCAAGACAAGTCCAACAAAATCATTCGATGATTTTCTCAGGGCCATGGCAGAAAATGAGATTCACTGGGAATACGAAGCCCATTCATCCATCCTCGAGATTGATGCTGCTGTCGTCAATGTTTATTGGAATAACGGCACAAATATCGAGACCCTCCGAGAAAAGTACCAGGAATTCAAAGATGGAACAAAGATAGAAAAAATTTTCAATGGCAGTGTCATCGAGCACCTGAAAGGACGAGAAACACCTAGGGCTGCAGCACTCCGGGGTCTGGCCCAAAAATTAGGCGGAACCAGTGAAGGATTTAAGGACCCCAAACGACTTCTATCGCTTCAACTGAAAAGCGTCGAGGTTCTCTGGCCACAACTTTTTCCGGTCTATCCTCCATTCGAAGTAATCTACAACAGGAGAATTTTTGACCTACACATCGACAATGCCTTGTATGAGATTGAATACATCTGCAAGGAACCCGGCGTGACAACTTATTCAGATTGGATCGTAATGGATTAATCTGTTTGCGAAAACATTCCGCAAAGCATACTGCCTCGAGCAATCGAGCAGTTTTTTTATTTTAAATTATGTAGTGATTACAGCCAAAGTTATAGCAACAATGATAGCTCCTACTAACCCTACCTTTTGGTGAATATGAATTTTTTCTTTATTGATAGCTAGTCCAAGTAAGACTGCAATGATGATATAACTCTCAGAAAGTGCTGTAGCCACGGCTATGGGAGCTGTCACCATTGCAAAGACATATGCCACCCAAGCAGCTTTGTCAGCAATGGACATTGGAATCAGGACTCCATAATTCTGCTTAATGTCACGAATAGTGTGCCCTATTCGATTTGTACCGATGAGATAAATTCCAGAAACAACAAATATAAAAACATCTGAGATAAAATTTATAATCAACGGATCAGTCACTCGTCCACCCCAACCCATAAAGAAATTAGCTGCGCCCATACACGTACCACCGAGAATAGCGAATATAACACCTTTTTCCATAAAAATACGTGCGTGTATTTTTTTCTCTCTGAATGCCACAAGTATAAGACATGCTACCAAGGCAACAATTAAAATAATTTGAATTATCGTTATGCGTTCTCCAACAAGAAAAAATGCGAGCACCGCTGCTACCGGCACTTCTAGTGACCAAATAGGTTCAACAATAGAAAGTTTTCCTCGACGTAGAGCTTCAAAATCTAGAATGCCTCCAATAAACAATATGAGACTAGCCAAGAACAAAATCCAGATAACATTACTGCCTGAAAATAAAACTGTAGGTAATTCTCGCCAGACAAAAGGTAAAGTAATTAGTGCTCCGAATATTGTAATGAAAAAAAGCGCTTCCCAATCCCCAACTTTTCTAGTTGATTTCTGTATTAAAAAATCTCCAAAACCCCAACAAAGCATAGCTATAAACGCCATGCCTATACCAACACTAGCACTCAAGTGAAAAGACATCATTTATTTAAATCTTCAGACACTTCCTCAACTTTCAAAACAACGGAAACATTTTTTCGCTTCTTGGCTGCTTTAATAAATTCTGTAAATAGTGGGTGTGGCATAAGTGGTCGAGCGAAGAATTCTGGATGGAATTGAGTGCCGAGGAAAAATGGATGGACTGAACGAGGTAATTCCGCTATTTCCATGAGTACACCATCTGGTGAAGTACCGGAGAACACCAAACCTCCCTTTTGTAATCTATCTATATATTTTGGATTGACCTCATAACGATGACGATGACGCTCTTTTATAGAAGTCGTTTGTCTATCTAATTTTTTTCCATTGAAATATGAGTAGGCTTCTTGAGCAATAGAATTTTTAAGTAATTTGGCTGGATAAAGTCCAAGACGCATTGAACCTCCATAATTTCCTTCAGCGATTTTCTTTTTCTGATCAGGCATAATATCAATTATGAGATGCGGAGCTTTTGGATCAATCTCGGCTGTCTGTGCCCCTTTCAAACCCAAAACATTTCTAGCATATTCAATAGTCATAAGTTGCATACCATAACAAAGACCGAAATACGGTATACCATTTTCACGAGCATAGCGTATGACATTCAATTTTCCTTCAATACCAGACTCACCAAACCCCCCAGGAACAATGATGCCATCATATTGATCAAGTTTTGAATAATCTGGCTTACCAACCTCAAAATCACGCGAATTAACCGTATGGATAACTGGCTTAACCTTATTGGCATAGCCGGAGAATTTGATAGCTTCCAGAACAGAAATATAGGCGTCAGTGAGAACAAAATCTCCAGATCGGAAGAGCACACGTCTGAACTCCAGTCACATCACGTTATCTCGTATGCCGTCTTCTGCTTGAAA
>CAIRAF010000091.1 GCA_903876465.1 uncultured bacterium
ACTTCGTCAGAAGTAACTTTGGAAAATTCGCCAGCAGTAGCAGTAGATGATCGTTCTACCAAAGAGAAACAACAAGAAGAGAATGAGGAAATTTATTCTCTGAAGAATTTTAGTTTGTAAATACGAGTTTATCGTCTGAAAGTTTGATTATTCTTTCTTCTTTTTAGCAAAACCTCGTGGCTTTTTTTCTTGTGCAAGAAGTTCAAGAGCTTGTTCGAGTGTAATATCGTACACATTTAAAGGTGCCTTTATTGATCTGAAATTTGTCTGACAGACTACATAAGGACCAAAACGTCCTATAGATGCGGTGATATTTTCACCTGTCTTTGGATCAATTCCTAAAATACGTGGAACACTCAAGAATTTCATCGCAAGTGCTACGGTTATTGAACCAAGGTCAACACCTTTTGGAATTGAAGCCATGCGAGGCTTCACGGCAGGAGTTAGAAGTTGGGAGTCAGGAGCGGGAAGAATAGCGTCTGCAACATTTATATTTACTTCAGAGATTTCTTTTTTTGTTTTCTTCTTACTTCCAACTACTAACTTCTTGCTTCTAATTTTTTTAACTTTTGGAATTTTTACACCCAACTGAACATATGGACCAAAACGACCATTCAAGACAAAGATAGGAAGTCCTGTTACAGGATCTGTACCAATTGGTTCATCCTTTTTTATCTCTGTTCCATCGAGCATGAGTGCACCATCACAGTCTGGATAGCGTGAACATGAAAGAAATTTACCCATGCGTCCAAGTTTAATATCCATAGAACTGCCACATTTTGGACACTTGAATTTATCGTCGGCTTTACCGAGGTTAGTTGCTTTTGCAAGTTTATCTTTGAGTTTTACTTCCTTAAGAAATGGCCCATAGAAGTCTGCAAGGGTCTTCAGATATGTACGTTCTCCATTGGCTATTTCATCCAATTCATTTTCCATTTCAGCAGTGAATGTATCACTAATGTATGTTGGGAAATATTCTTCTAGGAAAGATGAGACAACATCACCAGTATCAGTTGGTTTGAGAGAACGACCTTCTTTTTCAACATATCCTCGATCTTCAATGGTGCGACAAATAGAGGCATAAGTCGAAGGACGACCGATACCGCGCTTTTCAAGTTCCTTGATAAGTCCGGCCTCTGTATAACGACCAGGTGGTTCAGTTTGTTTTTCCAAAGAATCTACAGATATGAGCTCAAGCTTTTCTCCTTTTTCACATTTTGGAAGTTCAATCTCTTCACCACGTGATTCTGGATCTGCTTTGAGCCATCCTTCATATATGACCCTGGAGCCATTGGCAGTGAAGTCAGGAATTTTGTCAGCATTATCAGTTTTGCCAACTGAGGCGGTGATATTTCCAATAATCTTTGTGCGTGCAACTCGAGCATCTACCATTTGTGAAGCCATTGTACGTTGCCATATGAGTTTATATAGACGCTTTTGCTCATCATTCATCCCAGCAGCAAGTTTAGCCATATGTGAAGGACGAATAGCTTCGTGAGCTTCTTGAGCATTCTTGCTCTTTGTACTGTAAGTTCGAAACTGGAGATATTCTTTGCCGTATTCCTTTTCTATTGTTATGGCAATTTGGGCAAGTGCTTGTTGACCGAGATTAGTCGAATCAGTACGCATATAGGTGATATGTCCAGCTTCATAAAGCTTCTGTGCAATACCCATAGTTCTTGATGGAGAAAAGCCAAGACGTGAACTTGCTGTTTGTTGGAGAGTAGAAGTAATGAATGGTGCTTTTGGTGAGCGCTTCTGTTCAGTCTCCTCTATATCGATAACTTGCCAAGGTTCTTTACGGGCAATGTTTAGGATTCTATCAACTTCTTCTTTTTTACGTGGTTCTTCAACACAGACTAGACCAAGTGTTGCTTTTTTGGCTGTGCTCGAAGTTGTTTTCCATTGACCGGCGATTGACCAATATGTTTCTGGAATAAATGCGCGAATTTCGCGTTCACGTTCCATGATAATGCGTAGAGCAGGGGATTGAACACGACCAGCAGAAAGACCATATCTAACTTTTTTCCAAATAAGGCCAGATAGATCATAACCAACAAGACGATCAAGTACACGACGCGCTTCTTGAGCTTCGCGGAGGTGTTCATCTATAGCACGTGGATGCTTCAAAGCCTCCTCGATAGCATCTTTGGTCACCTCATGATAGGTGACACGTTTGATCTTTTTGACAGAAACTGTTCCACCAAGTTTTTTATTTATTAATAGTTCTTTTAAGTGCCATGCTATAGCTTCTCCTTCACGGTCAGGGTCAGTTGCTACCAATATTTCATCTGCCTTTTCTGCAACTTCACGAATTTCGGCAATAACAACTTCCTTTTTTGGAACAATCTCATAATGAGGAATAAAACCACCTTCAATATCTATAGCTTTTTTGTTCGACTTTGGTAAATCACGGACATGTCCGACTGATGCGAGCACGCGAAAATCCTTTCCCAAATATTTGGAAATAGTTTTTGCTTTAGATGGTGATTCTACTATTACGAGTTTCATTGACATGTAGTATTACACGATGTGGGGCAAAAGTGCAAAATTTAATTAGTTGAGCATGAGCACTCCTTGTCTCTCAGCTATAATTTTTTTTAATTCTAATTCAATAAGTATGGCATTAACAAAACCTGCTGGTAATTCGAGTTTACGGATTAGAGAATCACGATCGATAGGTTCAGTTATTTTTTCTAAAACCTTCTTTTCATCGTCTGAAACTGATACATCCGTATCATTATTCTTATCTGACATCTCAAATCCCAAGACTTCTAAAATTTGTTCAGATGAAGTAATTGCAATAGCACCATCTCGCAGTAGTTTGTGTGGACCATAAGATAATGGTGAATATATTGATCCCGGTACTACTAGTACGTCACGATTGAATTCGAGTGCATTGCCTGCAGTTAATAGAGTCCCAGATTTTTTATCTGCTTGAATTATCAATGTTGCGTGAGAAATACCAGCCATAATTCTGTTGCGTGTTGGAAATGTCCATATTGTGGCTTCCTGATTTCTTTTGAGTGGTGAGAGCAATGCTCCTCCAGCCTCAACAATTCTTTGTGCCAAATTGATGTGCTTTTGTGGATATAGAACATCAGTACCCAATCCAGACCCAGGAAAGGATATTGTCACTAGCCCCGCTTTCAATGCCGCTTCGTGAGCAATAGAGTCTATACCAAAAGCTAATCCTGATACTATAACAATCGGATATCCAGATAGCCCTGCAATCAACTGTTCGCAAGCATCTTTACCATATGAACTATATGAGCGTGAGCCGACGACACAGAGATATTTATGAGTCTCTGGTGGCATATTACCGATTATGTCCAAAGAATCTGGTAGTTGAGATATTTGCTTTAGTAGATAAGAATAATTAGGTTTTGTTAGAATATTAATATTTTTCAATGTATCCATGATTTCATATTCCCATATGATAATAAAGGAATGGCAAAGTTTTGATAAAATTTTCATAAAGTGTTAAAATCAGCTTTATGTTAGATATAAAATTCATCCGTGAGAATAAAGATATTGTTGATCTTGCTGCAAAGAAAAAGCACGTCAAATTTGATGTAAGTCAGCTCATCACACTCGATGATACGCGTCGTACTCTCATGACAGAGCTTGAGAATAAGCGCGCTACACAAAATAGTGCTAATGATGGTATTGCGAAAGCCAAAAGTCCTGAGGAGAGGACAAAACTTATTGCTGATATGAAGGTAGTCAAATCTGATATGGAAGCTGGTGAAGCAAAGCTTAAGGATGTTATGAAGGAGTGGCAGGATCTGATGTTGCGTGTTCCCAATATCCCAGATATGTCAGTACCAGAAGGAGATACCGATGCTGATAATAAGGAAATAAAAACTTGGGGCGATAAGCCAAACTTTACTTTTACACCTAAGGATCATGTTGAACTCATGACGGCACTTGGTATGGTTGATTTTGAAAGAGGCGGAAAAGTTCACGGATTTCGTGGATATTATTTGACAGGCGACGGAGTTCGTCTTTGTTTTGCTATTTGGCAATATGCCTTAGAATTTTTCTCTGGTAAAAATTTTATACCAGTTATGCCACCAACTATTGTTCGTAAGATTAATCTATATGGCACCGCACACCTTCCAGGTGATGTTGAAGATTTCTATATGACTCAGGATGGTGATGCACTAGCTGGAACAGCCGAGGTGCCACTCATGGGTATGTATGCCGAAGAAGTACTTGGTCTAGAACAACTCCCAAAACGTTTTCTTGGTTTTTCTGCGTGTTATCGTCGCGAAGCCGGTGCGCATGGCAAAGATGTTCGTGGACTCATCCGTGTTCATGAATTTTATAAATTTGAACAGCTTGTACTTTGTGAAGCTAATCATGAGACATCAGTTCGTTATCACGAAGAGCTGAATCGTAATACTGAGGAATTTATCGAGTCACTTGGTATTCCATATCATACAGTTATTAATTGTGGTGCAGATCTTGGTCTCGGACAAGTTAAAAAGTACGACATAGAACTCTGGGTGCCAAAAGAAGGAAAGTATCGTGAAATTTCATCAGCTTCTTATTTTCATGATTTTCAATGTCGACGTTTGAATATCCGTTACAAAGATACTGATGGTAAGTTGCGTTATGCACATTCTCTCAATTCAACGGCAATACCTACACCTCGCATCCTGGTCTCTCTCATAGAAAATTTCCAGCAGGCCGATGGTTCGATCAAGATTCCTGAAGTATTGGCTAAATATATGGGCAAATCAGTAATTAGTAGACAGTAATTAGTAATTAGAAAAATATATCACTCCTAACTTCTAACTACTAATTTCAGACTACTTAACATGCGTCATCTTCAATCCCAATCATTCAATCGAAAGAAACGCGTACGATCGTGGATTGGAGGTATTAGCCTCATCATCTCTATATTTTCGTTTATTTTCATTGCATCTTTTTGTTTGCATTCAGATTTGTTAACGATACATGATGTTACAGTGTTTGGGGCTGACACCGATATTGCAGGAGAAATTCATGATTTGGTGATGAAAAAATTGGATGGTAATTACGCTGGTATTTTTCCCAGAGCAAATTCTTTTATGTATCCCAAACAAGATATAGTTTCAAGTATAAAGACTAAATTTCCACGTGTCTTGGATGTAAATATTAGTCGAGATGATTTATCTAATTTGCGTGTAACTGTGAATCAGAAGATTCCAGCAGCAATTGTATGTATGACCTTACCTAATTTTAAAAATAATGTTTTAGCTCTGGATCCAACAGATCCTTGTTACTTTACTGATCAAAATGGAGTGCTTCTAAAAAGGTTACCAGCTTCTTATAACGATCAGTATCATGTGTATTATGCTCCACAAATTTCCAATTCATCGTCAACAGATTTTACTGGCGCACTCGCTACTTCCACATCTGAATTCACCGGACTTGAAAATTTTTATGATGGTGCTTTAGCGACAGGAATCAGTGTTGACGGCATTCTTATAAAAGATGCTGGAGAATATGAACTCTATGCAAGTTCGACGGTTATTTATTTTAATGATAAGGAGGATCTTTCAAATGAAATTACAAATCTGAGTGCATTTTGGCGTCATATGACAACTCCCAATAATACAAAGAAACCTGTTATATTTGATTATATTGATTTGCGATATGGACCTAACGTATTTTACAAAATAATATAATGAAATCATTTTTCTCTATTCTCTTTGGTGGACTCTTCATTCTATTGGTTACAATAGGATTATTTTCATTGGGAACAATTGTTTGGAAGAACATGGCATATCAAGTTAACCCTTCAGTCATTGCCAATGCCTTGGCTTCTGATAGTAATGACAGTTACTATATATCTCCAACAACTACGCGTTATTCTGCTGGTGAAGAAGAAGATGTTATTAATTCTGCGGCACTTTCATTACCCAAAAATGGTGTAGAACATGTTGGTGCAAAAGCTTATCTTGTTAAAGATATGACAACTGGCAGTGTTATTGTTAATACAAATACCGATCAACTTTTACCTATTGCTTCACTGACCAAACTCGTCACAGCGGTTGTTGCCAGAAAACTAATTTCTGACAGCGCTCATATTACTATTACCAAATCAGTTATGGCCACTTACGGTAATACGGCTGAGTTTACTGCCGGCGAGACATTTTCAGCAGGTAATCTTATTTATCCTCTACTTATGGTTTCTTCGAATGATGCCGCGGAAGCTTATGCTGAATATTACGGCCGAGCAAAATTTATTCAAGCCATGAATGATTTTACACAATCTATAGGCGCATACCGCACATATTTTTCTGATTCATCAGGTTTAGATCCTAGAGATGTTTCAACAGCGAATGATTTGGCTATTATCATTGATTGGATACGTAAAAATGATCCAACTATCATTGATATCACCGAACTTAAAGCTTACACGATTCGTTCGCATACATGGGTGAATCCTACTCATTTCCTTAGTTGGTCTTATTATATCGGCGGAAAAAACGGCTATCTACCAGAGGCTGATCGAACCAATGTCTCTTTATTTAAATGGGGAAGTAAGGGTGATGTTTACGCCATTGTCGTTCTCGGTAGTTCTAATCGTGACGCAGACACTATTGCACTTTTGAAGAAGATTAAGCCATAGCAATATTTGTGCTAGATTAGGGTTATGACATTCTGGCAAAAAATACCCAAGCCATTCTTTGTTCTGGCACCTATGGCAAATGTGACCGACTCTGTTTTTCGGTCTCTTTTTGCTAAATATGGTAAACCAGACGTGACGTGGACAGAATTTGTCTCAGCTGATGGATTGTGTTCGCCAGAAGGAAAAAAGAAATTACTTCGAGATTTAGATTTTTCTCCAAAGGAGAGACCAATAGTTGCTCAACTTTTCACTGGTCATCCAGAAGCGATGCTTAAGGCTGCACAACTTGTTGCAAAACTTGGCTTTGACGGACTTGATATCAATATGGGATGTCCTGATAGAGCGGTTGAAAAACAGGGTGGTGGTTCAGCAATGATTAAGAATCCAAAGATAGCGTTGGCGGTTTTAAATGCAGCTAGAGAAGGCTTCGGTGGTCCTGTTTCTGTTAAAACAAGAATTGGGTATAACAGTATTGATTTGAATTGGATTAAATTACTTCTTGATCAAAAATTACCTGCTTTAACAGTCCACCTGCGCACTCGTAAAGAAATGTCAGATGCACCAGCTCACTGGGATTTGATGCCAGAGATTATTAAGGTGCGCGACGAAATTCAATATGGAATGCCAGTCAATGAGCAAACACTTATCATTGGTAATGGTGATGTTGAATCTATGGCAGATGCACGAGATAAAGTAAAAAAATATGGCTGTGATGGTGTGATGATTGGTCGTGGTATTTTCGGTAAACCGTGGTTTTTTGAGAAGAAGTCAAAGAACAGAACTCCTGAGGAAAGGCTTAAGATAATGTTGGAGCACGCCAAACTATTTCATAAAACATATTGTGGAAAGAATAAAAATAATCATAAAAATTTTGCGGTTATGAAGAAACATTTTAAGGCTTATGTTTCTGGTTGGGATGGTGCCAAGGAATTGCGTGTTCAGTTGATGGAGACAGACACTATTAAAGAAGTTGAGAAGATTGTTAAAGATTATTTAAAAAGTTAGAATAAGCACATGCCAGTCCTCTACCGCACACACCGTCCAAATAAATGGTCTGAAGTTATTGGCCAAGATCATGTTGTAGATGCTCTCAAGGAATCTATTGCTTCAAAGCATGTTGCTCACGCTTATCTCTTTTCAGGTTCACGAGGAACGGGAAAAACCACTGTGGCTCGAATCATGGCACATGAGCTCAAGACTGCCGATGAGGACATAAACGAAATAGACGCAGCTTCAAACCGTGGTATTGATGACATTCGTGCTCTACGCGAACATGTCTCTGTTTTACCATTTTCAAGTCAGTATAAGGTTTATATTATCGATGAGGTGCATATGCTTTCAAAGGATGCCTGGAATGCTCTTTTGAAGACTTTAGAAGAGCCGCCAGCTCATGTGATATTTATTTTGGCGACTACTGAACTTAATAAAGTTCCAGATACAATCATTTCACGTTGCCAGACATTTACATTTAGAAAGCCAACTCGCGATATTCTTGGCAAGCAAATTATTTCAGTTGCAAAGAAAGAGGGGTATGAACTGGATGCCGGAGCCGCTGATTTAATTGCACTTTTAGGAGATGGATCATTCCGTGATGCACTCGGTATGCTTGAAAAGGTGATTTCGACTTCACCAGGTAAGAAGGTGAATCGTGATGCTGTTGAGACTGTTACTGGGGCACCACGTGCAGAGCTAGTGAATTTATTTGTCTCAAGCTTGATTGGCAAAAATGCAAATGAAGCACTTTTGGTCCTCGGAAAAACTGAGTCACTTGGTATTTCGATACAAATATTTCTTACTCTTGTTCTTGAAAAAATGAGATTTATCCTACTCGCACAACATTCAGTTGAATCGCATGTTCAATTGAAAACTCGAATATCACCTGATGATTGGAAGTTCATTGAAAGTGAAGCAATAAAGAAACAACTTACTCCAAAGACCCTCAAAATTCTTCTTGAATCAGCTGATGGTATTGGTAGAGCACGTATCGAAGCATTACCACTCGAACTTGCCGTAGTCGAGATTTGTCAGTAAGATGTGAGAGTTCGTATTTTTCGCGTATTTTACGGGATCGTCTAACGGTAGGACAGCGGCCTTTGAAGCCGTGAATCTTGGTTCGATTCCAAGTCCCGTAGCACTCTAGTTATTGACTTATTCCAAAATTATTGTAGTTTTACATATCAGAATACCAAAGTGTGTTCGTTGTTCTCTGACAGGACAATCCAATAAACATCAATAAACAAACCATCAACACGGAGTAAAACTTATGAGCAAAAGAACGCTCTTCGACAAGGTTTGGGATCTGCACACTGTGCGGAATCTCCCGAACGGTCAGACCCAGCTTTTAGTGGGTTTGCATCTCATCCATGAAGTAACATCACCGCAAGCCTTTCCGATGATCGAGGCGCGCGGACTCAATGTCCGTTTTCCACATCGCACGTTTGCGACAGTTGATCACATTGTTCCGACGATCGGCACGGAACGAATTCGTCCGCTTCCACCTATGATGGAAAAGGAAAAAGATGGTTCTCTCGTTCCAAATCATTTGGCAGAAATCATGCTTCAGCATCTGGAACGCAACTGTACTAAATATGGCATCAAGCTCTTTAATCTCGGCGATGAAAATCAAGGCGTGGTTCACATCATTGGGCCGGAATTGGGTTTGACTCAACCTGGAATGACCATTGCATGTGGCGACAGCCATACCTCAACGCACGGTGCTTTCGGTGCCATTGCCCTCGGCATCGGCACGACACAAGTAGCAAGTGTGCTCGCAACCGGTTGTCTTCTCCTCGAGAAGCCGAAGGTCCGGCGGATAAGTGTGGAGGGACAACTCAAGCGCGGTGTGACCGCAAAAGACGTCATCCTCTATATCATCAATCAACTCGGCGTCAAAGGCGGCATTGGCTACGCATATGAATTCGCTGGCCCGGTCATCGAAGCTCTTGGGATGGAAGGTCGCATGACCGTCTGCAACATGAGTATCGAAGGCGGTGCACAATGCGGATACATCAATCCTGATGAGGTGACATTTGATTACCTCCATGATCGTGAGTATTTGCCTACTGGTGCCGCATATTTACACGCGAAAGAATACTGGAAGAGTGTCGTCTCGGAAACGGATGCGGAATATGACGACGTTGTAACTCTTCACGGTGCTGATATCGAACCTATGATGACCTGGGGTGTTACTCTGGGACAATCGATCCGTGTGAACGGAACTATTCCGGACGATGCCTCGAAGGAGGCTGTTGAAGCTCGCTCCTATATGGGACTCGAAATCGGCCAACCACTTATGGGTGTGCCGGTTGATGTGGCCTTTATCGGTTCGTGCACAAACGGTCGTATTAGCGACCTGCGCGAAGCAGCGGATATGATCAGGATATATGGTTTACAGGTGGCTCCAGGCGTGAAAGCACTCGTAGTCCCTGGTTCTGAACAAGTGCGCAAACAAGCAGAAGCTGAAGGGCTTCATCAGGTCTTCTCCGCGGCCGGTTGGGAGTGGCGTGGTGCTGGGTGCAGTATGTGTCTGGCAATGAATCCGGACAAACTTGTCGAACGCCAACTCTGCGCATCATCCAGCAATCGCAACTTCAAAGGACGGCAAGGCAGTCCAACGGGCCGCACCGTCCTCATGTCGCCGGTCTCGGTTGTTGCGTGTGCATCACAAGGCCGGATTGCAGATGTTCGCGAAATCCTCAACTAAATTAATCATGAACTCAAAAATTAATCGTGTGGCAGGTCAAGCATTTCATCTGCCAGGCAATGACATGGATACTGATCGGATCATTCCGGCCCGTTTCCTTAAGTGTGTTACCTTCGAAGGCCTCGGCGCAAACGTATTCAAGGATGATCGCGCCAAACTCGAAGGAAAACATCCGTTCGATCTGTTCGAAAATCAAGGTCGCCCCATCCTCGTGGTGGATGAAAACTTTGGCTCTGGCTCTAGTCGCGAACATGCTGTGCCCGCACTTATGCAGGCTGGCATCAAAGCGATTGTCGGCTTATCATTTGCCGCGATCTTTCGTGGTAATGCTGTCGGTAATGGACTGGTGTGTGTCGAAGTCGGTGAAGAGGGTCACAATCGTATTGCCGGCGCTGTTCGACATCCAGAACTTTGTGAACTTAACATTGATTTGGAGAAGATGGAAATCGGGACACGACTCCTAATCGGTCCAGCGGCCAAGCCAATCCCTTGCAAGATGCCAGATTCGCATCGGGAAATGCTGATTACTGGTGAGTGGGACTCGATTGCTACGGCGCTCGAAGCAGGGCAACTCATTGAAGAAACTGCTTCGCATTTGCCTTACATGCAATCGACAACAGCCTGATGTAACATTGGAATGTTCAGCTCCGTTTCTTTGCAATTAGCAACTGCAGGAGACGGAGTTTTTTTATTGACAAAAACATCTACGAATGATTATATACGTTTGGGACCAATGGATTTTTTGGTAAAACAAACTTAAACCTGTAGAAAAGCACATTATGAAAAAGCAGATTGCTCTTGTAACTGGAGACGGTTCTGGACCTGAAATGATGGCACAAGCAACGCGTATTGTGACTCATGCGGCGCGTCGTGATGGTATCGAAATCGAATTCGTAAACACACCCATGGGGTGGAATGCTTACGAAAAGTTTGGTGACACAACGCCGACTGAATCAATGAAAACTGTCATGGACCTCGGACTTGTCTTTTTCGGTGGCGTCGGTGATCCAAAATTCGACAAGACTATCGGCAAGGAAAAGCCAGAGATGATGCCGGAAGCACGGGCCCTGTTGGCACTACGGAAAGATATGGGATTACTTCTCAATTTCCGGCCAATGATTCTGATGCGCGAACTGGCACACTTATCTCCACTGCGCTCCGAGTTTATTCCGGAGGAAGGGGTCAATATGACCTTCATTCGTTTTCTTTTGGAAGATAGCTACTTCGGGACGCAAGACTTGATAAGCGAAGTTCCTTCGACCGTATCACACCAACTCGGCATGAAGTTGAAAAAGGATGTCACTGGGAACGAAGCATTGGTAAGTGAACTCGCTTATTACCGGCGCGAGACCATCGAGAAGTATTTCCGTGCTGCCTTTAGCTATGCGCAGAAGATGAACCTCCTGCTTACTTCGATCGACAAGGCTAATGTGATGGCTCGCTATGCCTATTGGCGCAAGATCGTTGATCAGGTCGCAAAGGAGTTTCCTTGTGTATCATACCGGCACCAACTGGTTGATTCGGCTAACATGCTCCTCTTCAAACCGGAGGAACTTCGTGGAGTTGTTGCTTGTGGTAATGAGCACGGCGACATCCTCTCCGATGGTGCAGCCCAAATGGTTGGTGGGATGGGACTCATGCATAGTTCGGCGGTTAATCCGGACACCATGCAAGCCATGTTCGAAAGTGGTGCAGGCACAGCTCCGACGCTCGCAGGTCAGGACAAGGCCAACCCACTTGGACGTATTCTTACCGGCGCGATGCTCCTGCGGCATATCTCTGCTGACAATGGGGCGCTTGCAATTGAACAAGCTGTGCGAGAGGTTCTCAGGGAAGGTTATCGCACGACTGATATTGCTGAACCTGGATGCGCGAATGTGCTTGGTTGCAGCGAAATTGGAGGATTGGTTCTTCGGAAAATTCTGTGAAGACAAAATGGTTTAGCCGGCCCGCGAAAGTGGGTCGGTTATTTTATTTATCCCTCTTAGACAATAACTAAAAATGCTATACTTTTATCCAGTAAAATATAGTGACATTAGTTGTGAGGTAGCCAGTTATCTGCACCTAAAGCTATTATTTGCTCGTACATAGTGACATAGCCTATAATACGACAATTAAAAATGAACAAATTTACCTCAAAGATAATTACATTTATTGAAACTTATGCTGCAAGCGTACTCCGTTATTCTATGTCTGCTGTCATACTTTGGTTCAGTATTCAACAGTTTCTGCACAATGGAACCTGGACTGCCTATATACCAGATTCAATCGTATCAATATCGCATTTGAGTGCGTCCACACTTGTATTCTTCAATGCATCGTTTGAACTAGTATTCGGTCTAGCTCTAGTATTGGGTTGGCAGACTCGCATTGCTGCACTTTTACTCGCATTACATCTATTCGACATTATGTGGGTTGTTGGGTATGGCGAGATAGGTGTGCGCGATTTCGGTTTAGCATTCGGTACACTTGTCATCTTTATGAATGGACCTGACTTGCTTTGTGTTAAACCGAAAAAGTTTAATTCAATAGAGGTAAATCAGCCTTCACAACGCATGAATATTGCACCTCAACCTATTGATGATATCCGAGCGTCAAGAAGGCTTGTTTAATTTTAATTATACTTAAATGAATCCACTTAATAAATTGATAGGTTTAGTAGCTAGCGCCGTTGTTGTAATTGGCGTTGTCGGTACGACTATTTATCAAGAGAACAATTCCTCCACCTCATTTGTTGCTACTTCAAATACGCCGACTATTTCCACTACAACTTTCACACAGATTAATACACCTACAACTGTTACAACATCAACGCCGACACCCGCTAAAACTACGCCTACTAAAAAAATTACATATGTAAAAAAATGTACTACTAGCGGAGGTGGCGAAGATGATGATGGTGGGGGTACAACGACATGTGTGAATGTACCTGTAACTACAACAGTCAATACACCTGTTAGTACACCAGTTTCAACTCCTGTGGTCACAACACCACCACCAGCCACAGTTCCAAAAACAGCTTCTGTTTATAAGAACGGTACATATTCAGCGACAGGTTCATATATGTCTCCTGGTGGACAAGATCAAGTATCGGTTACTTTAACATTAGCCAATGACATTATTACTAGTGTGAGCGTGTCATTTACAGGTGATCGTACATCTCAAAGATATCAAAGTCGTTTTGCATCTGGATATCAACAGTACGTAGTTGGTCAAAATATTGCCAATGTTAATTTAACTAATGTCTCTGGTTCGTCACTCACACCTATTGGATTCAATGATGCGCTTTCTCAAATAATGTCACAGGCAAAGGCTTAATTAAGAGCGCTCGAAATAATTTATGGCCCAATTTAAATTTAAAGCCATTGGTACATCATGGGTTATTGATATATATAAGGAGCTTGATAATAAACAGCAAGCTGAAATTTTGACGCGAATTATGCAGCGTATAGATGAATTTGATAAAGCATATTCAAGATTTCGTCCAGATTCAATAGTGACCCATATTTCAAAAAAATCTGGTAACTACGAATTTCCTGAAGATTCAAAAATATTGTTTGAAATATATTTCGATTTATATAAGAAAACAAATGGATTTTTCACGCCCTTAATTGGCCAAATGCTTATAGACGCTGGTTATGATGCAAGCTATTCATTGAAACAAAAAAAAGATTTGCTGGCTCCGCCAAAATGGGAGGAAGTTATGGAATTTCATTCAAATTTTAAACAAACTGGGAAACAGACGCTTTCAATAATAAAACCTATTCAATTGGATTTTGGTGCAGCTGGTAAAGGTTACATTATCGATCTTGTAGGTAAGGTCTTAGTTGAATACGGAATTGATTCATATTGTATCAATGCCGGCGGTGATATTTTGTATAAAAATTCCGATACCAAAAGCGAACCTATACGCACTGGTCTGGAAAATCCACAAAATACTGAACAAGTAATTGGCATTTGCAATTTGAAAAATAAAAGCATTTGTGGCTCCGCTGGTAACAGACGTGCATGGGGAAACTTTACTCATATCATGAATCCTCATACTCTTGTGTCACCAAAAGACATTACTGCCGTCTGGATAGTAGCGGATACAGCACTTATTGCTGACGCTCTCACCACATGTTTATTTTTTGTTGAACCCAAAACATTATCCGGTTCATACTCATTTGAACATGTTATCTTGTATAAAGACGGATCATTTGATAAGTCTCCAAATTTTCCCGGCGAATTATTTACTCACTAGTGTTACAATAATTAAATGAAAAAAATACTTATTCTCATAGGAGTTCTGGTCGTTCTTTTTGCTATATTGTTTATAATCCTTGGTTTTACAGGTATTTCAAAACCATCAGTAGTTAATGATGATACAAATACTATTGCTACAAGTACAATAGTGAATATGCATGATGCGACATATTTAATTGAAGGTCAGCCTGTTACATTGAAAAATGGTATTTCAAGTGTTGAGGCAGCTCCTGGTTCTGCTTCAAAGGTTGTTACGCAATATTTTGGCAATGAAGTGCTTCATGATTTTGACAATGACGGCAGAGTGGATAGAGCATTTATCATTACTCAGAATACGGGTGGTAGCGGTACTTTCTATTACTTAGTCGTGGCTCTGAATACAGGAAATGGAAACATAGGGTCTGAAGCTTATCTACTTGGTGATCGCATTGCTCCACAGACAACTGAATTGAGTCCAACGAATAATAATATTATTGTAGTTAATTACGCTGACAGAAAAGCCGGTGAAAGTTTCGCGGTACAACCATCAGTAGGTAAGACGGTGCAACTCCTTCTTGATCCAGCTACGATGAAGTTTGGCGTTGTCGCAAATAATTTTGAAGGAGAAGCAAATCCTGCAAGCATGACGCTTATCCAACAGAAATGGAATTGGGTTAATGTAACTTATAACAATGGAACTGTCATTATTCCCAAAATTGCTAATAAATTTACTTTAAGCTTTAAAAATAATGGGACATTCAGTGCTGCGACTGATTGTAATGGTGTTGGTGGGGAATATACCGTAACTGGATCTACAATTTCTCTAAGCAAAATGATGTCAACCTTGATGTATTGTGAAGGTTCACAAGAAAGCGATTATTCTAAAGCGTTAACAGCTGTCAGTAGCTATCACTTCACATCAAAAGGGGAATTAGTTTTTGATTTAAAGATGGACAGTGGAACGATGACATTCAAGTAAAGTCATTTGTGAAAATTGGCCATTTTCGCTATACTCTTTGAATGACTAGAATATACATCAAAGATCTCGCCAATCATATTGGCCAAGAAGTAACGATTAAAGGATGGGTTGATATCCGTCGCGACCAAGGAAAACTCATTTTCTTTGATTTTCGTGATGTTACCGGTAAAGTTCAAGGTGTCATTCTTCCAAATGCAAAATCAGCTCATGAGGTCGGTTCAAAGCTCCGTCCAGAATGGGTGGTTGAGGTTAAAGGCAAAGTTAATCAACGTCCCGAGAAAAATGCTCAAAAAGAGAAACAGAATGGCACGATTGAGCTGGAGATACTTGAGATCGTGATTTTGAGTGAAGCTGTTGAGACACCATTTGAATTAGGTATTGATGTAAATGTTGATACACATCTAGATTTGTTACCATTTACGCTTCGTTCAGAAAAATCAAAAGCAATTTTTAAAGTTCAAGCTACCATCGCTAGAGCTTTCAGAGAATATTTTGGTGGAGAAGGCTTTACTGAATTCCAGGCACCAAAACTTATTGGTGATGATGCCGAGGGTGGTGCAAATTCATTTGATGTAACTTATTTCAAACATATTGCTCATTTGGCTCAAAGTCCACAGTTGTATAAACAGATTATGGTGGGTGTTTTTGAACGTGTATTTGCTATCGGTAACGTCTATCGTGCAGAGAAACATTCTACAACTCGCCATTTGAATGAGTACACTTCTATGGATATGGAAATGGGATTCATTGATTCATTTGAGGAAATTATGAATATTGAGAATGGTTATCTTGTGTATCTTTCTGAAATTCTCAACAAAGAATGTTCAGCAGATTTTGCTTTGCTTAAAGCATCTATTCCTGTTGTTCCTGCCAAAATTCCTCGTATGAGTTTACGTGATGCACAGGTTTTGATTACAAAGGAAACTGGAAAGGATTGTACAAAAGAGCCTGACCTTGAACCTGAACATGAACGTTGGCTTTGCACCTATGCTCAAGAAAAACTTGGTTCAGATTTCATTTTCATTACCAATTTCCCAACAGCAAAGAGACCATTCTATACATTCAGAAACAAGCAGGATCCAACTTATACTGATGGGTTTGATCTTCTCTTCCGTGGGGTTGAAATAACGACAGGTGCACAGCGTATTCATAATTACAATGATCTTGTTGCATCAATGAAAGAAAAGAAACTTGATCCTGAAAAGTTTAGTTATTATCTCCAAGCCTTCAAGTATGGAATGCCTCCACACGGTGGTTTTGGTCTAGGTCTTGAACGTTTGACTGCCAAATTGCTCGGTATCGACAATGTCAAAGAAGCGACGCTCTTCCCACGCGATATCAATCGTATCGACAACTTACTTTCGAAATAGTTGGGCGCAAAAAAGGGGGAGGGAGGTAGTATGTTCTCCTGGAATTGAATCGACGAACTTTTATCATCCATGGCTTAAAATAAGGATGGACGAAAATTTATCGTCAGTGTAAGTTTTGGAAGATGTGTCGCCCCCCCCCTTATAATTTTTGTGATAATATAAAATCCTATGGAAACTGACAATCCAGTCAATGAAGAAGAAAAAAAGGTGACCAAAGATGGAATACGAATAGGTTTTAAGGTCCTTTCCAGATATTTAAAACAATATCGTAAGACCATTGTTATTTTGAGTGTGATTGGAATACTTTCAGCTATTGGTAATGCGGTAATGCCTTATATTTCCGGTAGATTCTTTGATTCTATTATCAATGTAGGGTCAGTAGATATTTTTGGTATTCAATTACCTTTATATATCAGCCTACTTATTTTATGGTGTATCGTTCAGTCTATAACGTACATAATGGATTGGCGCATAAGTATACTCAGTCAGTATGTATCAAATACTATTTGGTTAGACTATATCGCTCAAGGATTTGTGTACCTTTTGAATTTACCAGTTTCCTTCCATAAGAAAAATAAAGTTGGACAAATTGGTAACGATATCAATCGTGCTGCGAATGCTCTTGAAAGCATTGTTAGCAACGTAATTATTGATCTTGCACCACAAATACTCAGTATAATAATTTCATTTGTAATTGTCTTTATTGTTAACAAGGTTTTGGCGATGGTCCTTGTATTTGGCCTATTAATCTACATAGTAATTTTATTAGTAAATGTAAAACCACTTGCTGGATTTCAAAAGATTTATCACAAACATTTGTCAAAAGTCTGGGGAGATTCATATGACACAATTGTAAATTCAATTGCAATTAAGCAGGCAACTTCTGAAGAGTATGAAAGAAAGAAGATAACAAAAGATTTTATGGCGGCTGTTCCTATGTGGATGAAGCAGACTATTGTTTGGGGTAATTTGAGTTTATACCAGCGTATTACTATTCTTGGTACACAGATTGTTATTTTTATAATTTCTGTTAATTATATTCATGCTGGCACAATGACATTAGGTGAACTTCTGGCATTTAATGGTTACGCTGCCATGGTTTTCGGTCCATTTATTGTAATTGCTCGTAATTGGCAAACTATTCAAAATGGCATAGTTCAAATCCAAGAGAGTGAAAAGATTCTAGAATTGCCTATTGAAGTATATGAGCCGGCTAATGCCCCAAATATAGAAATCCGAGGCGACATTGATTTTAAAAATGTCTCATTCCAGTACGATGAAGGTAAGCCTGTCTTGCAAGATATTTCATTCTCAATCAAAGCGGGGCAGATCATCGCCCTCGTGGGTGAATCTGGTGTTGGTAAAAGTACTCTAATAGACCTTATTTCTGCATATCATTTTGCCAATAGTGGGGAAGTGCTGATCGATGGTCATGACGTGCATACGCTCAATTTGCGAAAATTACGCCAATCTATTGCAGTTGTGCCACAAGAAGTCGTTCTCTTTAACGACACGATTGAGACAAATATTAAATATGGAAACTTTGAAGCAAGTCATGAAGAAATTCGTGAAGCTGCAAGAAAAGCGCACGCTCTAGATTTTATTGAAAAATTCCCAGATCAATGGAAACAATTGGTTGGTGAACGTGGAATTAAATTATCAGTTGGCCAAAAACAACGTATTGCTATAGCGCGTGCTATTTTACGTAATCCAAAAATCCTTGTCCTTGATGAGCCTACCTCGGCCCTCGACGCCGGTACAGAAAAAATTATCACCGAATCACTTGATAAGCTTATGACAGGTAAAACTACCTTCATCATCGCTCATCGCTTGAGCACTGTGCGTAAAGCTGACAATATACTTGTCTTTAAAGACGGAAAAATCATTGAAACCGGAAAACATGACGAATTGCTCAAAATTGAAGACGGGGAATACCGTCGTTTATATGAACTACAAATTGGTTTACACGCTTAAATTGCTGCCCTGCACCATATCCGTTTTCAGAATCGTAGTGTGTGATAGAATGTAGATAAGTGCCTTTTTTGCACTTTAGTCTTTAGTAGCTTTATTATCCTAAATAACATATGAAAAAAACAATTATTATAATAGTTACCATCGTCGTTATTATCCTTTTGGCTCTTTGGTACGGAGCATCACAAAGTCCTGCCCCAGTATCACCTCAGGTGAATAATCAGGTTACCCAGCAGGTATCTGCACAACAAGTCACCCAGGTTCAAAATACTGCCTCTGTTGACACGGGTCTTACTACAGCTACTTCTGATACATCAGACGCAGCCTTACAGGCAGACCTCAATTCAGTCGACACTCAGTTGAGTGGTTTGGGTTCAGATACTGCAAATGTTGATTCTTCTTTGACAGCAACTCCGTAATTGTAAGAAATTATTAATATATAATATTTTAACTATGAAAAATCATACAACTATTAAGAATCTAACAATAGCAACTGCTGCAGTCACACTTCTTTCAGTGATTCCAGTTTTTGCTGAAACGACTGGCTCTGCTACGTATGTACCACCTACATCTTCAACTACTAGACCTTTGGGAGGTCATGGACGCGTAGCTAGTTCTACGATCATGATGAATCGCGAGGCTCGTCAGGCTAGTACAACTGCAAATCGCATCGAGAAAGGACAGCAGCGCGGAGATACAATGCTTGACCAAAGAGTTACAAGTCTCGGTGCGCTCATTACTCGCATTCAGGGGATGAAGTATGTATCTGATAGTGACAAGGCCACTATAGAAGGAGTTTTGAATTCAGAAATAAGCCAGCTTGGAAATCTAAAAAATCAAATAGGTACTGATACTAGTACTTCAAGTTTGAAGACTGATGTCGACTCAATTACAAAGTCATACCGTGTTTATGCTCTTGTTCAACCACAGGCTCAGATTACAGCCGCAGCAGATCGCGTATTGAATATTGTTTCAACTATGAACACAGTTGTTTCAAAGATTAATTTGCGCATTGCATCTAGTACAGCAACAAGTACAAGTCCTACAGTTCAAACGTCACTTAGTGATATTTCAGCTAAGTTGACAGATGCTAGTACGCAGGCTAATGCGGCCATTGCGCAGGTTTCTGGTTTGAAGCCAGATAATGGTGATAAAACTATTGCCGCTTCTAATCTATCTGCTCTTAAGGGTGCTCGCTCAAAGCTAAATATAGCTCAAAAAGATCTTACAACAGTACGTAAGGACATAGAAAGTATAGTCAAAAGTCTTCATAAGTAAGAGATTCGGCTTATAGAAGATAGTAAACAAATTAACTGTCAGGGGAGTTATCCCCAGACAGTTAATTTGTTTATAGTTAGCATGTTAAAATATAGTGAAAAGTTTATCTAAATTTTTATACATCAACTAATAATTATTTTATGAAAATCACCCGCACATCTCTAATATCAGTCACCAGCCTCCTAGTTGGAGGATTCATCGGTGCTTCAGCCTTGATAGCTCTGGCAGATAGTACATGGACATCAGCACCTAGCT